>CAZDGY010000482.1:0-5410 GCA_964504685.1 uncultured Kofleriaceae bacterium
GGGGCGCGTGTCCATCGCGATCGTGACGAGCGCCAAACCCGCCAGCGCGCGGCTGCCGACGATGCGTTTCGGCGGATGAAGGAGCAAGCCGGCCGCCCGGGCGCTCCGAGCACCGGCTCATCGGGCTCGACGGGTAGCGCGCGTGCGCCGCGGCCGGGCAGCGCCGAGGCCAAGCTCGCCGAGTGGTATCGCGTGCTCGATCTGTCGCCGGGCGCCGAGCTGCCGCAGATCAAGTCCGCGTATCGCCAGCTGATGCGCAAATATCATCCCGACATGCATGCGGGCAATCCGCAGCGGCAAAAGGCCGCGACCGAGCTTTCGGTACGCGTTACAGCTGCGTACAACGGCCTTCTCGCGCACCTCGAGACGAAGTAGGATGCGCGCGATGTTACGCATCTCTCTACTCGCGTTGCTTTCCATTTCAGTCGTCGGATGCTCGAAGAAGGACGACGGCTCCGCTGCGGCGGGCTCCGGTTCCGGCTCGGCGATAGCAGGCTCTGGGTCAGGCTCGGCGGCGGCGGCGGGCTCTGGCTCTGGCTCGGCCGCGACGGCGGGATCCGGCTCCGGTTCGGCTGCGGCAGGCTCGGGTTCGGCGATGGCGGGCTCGGGCAGCGATGCCGGCTCGGGCGCCGGCTCTGGCTCGGCGGGCGCGGGCGCTGGCTCCGGCTCGGCGGCAGGCGCGGGCTCTGGCTCGGCGGCAGCCAACGACTTCAACTTCGACAAGCTGGATCACAAAGCCAGGGTCGAGTTCATGAAGACTAAAGTGATGCCGGCGATGAAGACGGCATTCCAGGACTTCGACGCGAAGAAGTTCGGCAAGTTCAACTGCAAGACTTGCCACGGCAAGAACGCCGAGAAGAACAAGTTCAAGATGCCGAACGCCGACATCCCGAAGCTCGACTTCGCCGCGCTCAAGGCCGGCAAGCAGGCGCCGAAGATGGCCGAGTTCATGGGCAAGACGGTCGAGCCGCAGATGGCTCAGCTGCTCAACATGCCGGTGTACAACCCGGAAAAGCCGGATCCGAGCCAGTTCGGCTGCCTCGGCTGTCACGTACAAAAGAAGTAGCTCGTGGATCAAACGAGCTCGGCGTCGAAGACCGCGCTGATGGTCTGTGCGTATCGCGCGCGGGTCAGCAAGTGGCCGAAGCCGTTGTTTGTCGACCCGTGGGCTGACGCGCTCGCGGGCGCTGACGGCCAGGCGATCGCCACTCGGCTCGATGCGCGGTTTCCCCCGATGGAGCTGTGGCTCGGGCTGCGCGTCGCGTACCTCGACAAGCTCGTCGGGATCGCGGTCGATCAGATGTCGATCCGCCAGGTCGTCATCCTTGGCGCCGGTTACGACACCCGCGCTGCTCGGTTGCCACGCGCCGGCGTCCGATTCTTCGAAGTCGATCATCCGGCGACCCAGGCTGCGAAGCGCGAGGCACTCGCGAAGCTCCCCGGCTATCCCGTCGAAGCCGCGAGCTACGTCTCGTGCGTGTTCGGTGCCGGCCCGGACGGCGATCCGATCGAGCGCCTCGTCGCCGGCGGCTTCGACCTGCGCGAGCCGGCGCTCGTGATCTGGGAGGGCGTCGTGCCGTACCTGCCCGAAGCTGCGGTGCGCGCGACCGCGACCCGGCTGGCGAGCGCGCTCGATCCGCGCTCGCTCGTCGCGTTCGATTTCGTCGGCAAGAAGTTCGCCGAGGGCGACAACCTGACGGAGAAGGACAAGCAGACGCGCGCATATGTCGGTGATCTCGGTGAGCCGATCCGGTTCGGCACCGACGACATCGTGCCGCTGCTCGCCGAGTGCGGTTTCAAATGGGCGCGGTCGCGCGACTTCAACGAGCTCGCGCTCGAGTGGCTCGGCGACTACAAGCGCGAGCGGATGTTCCGGTTCCAGCACATCGCCCTGGCCGCGCCGCGCGCGCCGGCGGCGGCATGGCCCTAACGGAACACAAGTCGGGCGAACGCCCGACGCGTAGCGCCGCCGCAGGCGGTGCGAAGGTAGATGTCAAGCCGTACGCCGTTCCGCTCGCGATCGCGCTGGTCGCGTCGACGATCGCGTGGGGATTTGTCTACGTCACGTTGCATCACACCAACGAGATGGGACTGCCGCTCGACGACAGCTACATCTACCTGACGTACGCGAAGCAATTCGGCCGCGCACACCCGTTCACGTACTTTCCCGGCGGCGGCTATTCAGCCGGCTCGACGAGCGTGCTGTGGCCGATGTTGTTGGCGCCGTTCTGGGCGCTCGGCGCGCGCGGTCATGCGCTCGTCTGGGTGTCGTTCGGGATGTGCACCGCGCTCTACGCCGCGGTCGCGATCGGTAGTCATCGGTTCGTCCGCGCGGTCTGCCTCGCGACCCGAGGCGAGCTCGGTTCGCTCCAGTTCGGGGGCGACGTCGCCGCGATCATCGCCGCGCTCGGCGTGCTCGCGATCGCGCCGTTCACGTGGTGCGCGTTGTCCGGGATGGAGGTCGCGTTCGCGACGGCGCTGATCATCGCTTCGTTCTTGCTGCTCGCCGAGGCACCGCCGGATGGTCCGCCATCGCGCCTGCTCGTGGTCTGCCTCGCGGCGACGTCGCTGTCGCGGCCGGAGGCAATGCTGCTGGTGTTCGCTGTGGTCGCGGTCGCGGTCGTGCGCCGGCGCAAGACGCCGCGAGTTGCCGCGCGCTGGCTCGTGCCGCTCGCGCCGCCGGTCGTCTGGCTGCTCGCCAATCGCGTGCTCGCCGGCAACTTCATGCCGAACACCGGCGTCGCGAAGAGCCACTTCTATCTGCCGGGCTTCGACTGGACGTACTGGATCGAGGCGGTGACCGCGCAGACCGGGCTCGCCCTACGAAATCTGTTTTGGGATGCGACCAGCCCGTTGGTGTGGCCGCGCGCGGTCGCGATCGCGTGGCTGGTCGGCGCGGTGCGCGTCGTGATCTGGTCGCGCAGGGTGCAGCGTCCGCTCGTCGGTGCGCTCGTGGTCGCCGCGCCATTCGTCTTGGTCCTCGCGGTCAACGCGTCGTCGGGGATGTGGAAGTTCCAGCACTATCGCTACATCGCACCGGCGTTGCCGCTCGTGATGCTCGTCGCCGCGTGTGCGTTCGCGCCGCTGCCGTTGCCTGCGCAGATGCCGCATCGCGTGCTCGCGGGGCGGCTGTGGTCGGCGGTCGCGGTCGCGGTTGCCGCGCTGTTCGCGTACTCGGCGTGGCCGGCGCTGACCGCCGACATGGATCTATTCGCTCAGGGCGCGATGGACACGAACACCCAGGTCGTCGCGATTGGTCGCTACCTCCACGCGAAGCTGCCGGATGCGCGCGTGATGTTCCACGACGCCGGCGCGATCGCGTACTACGGCGATGGCGAGGTATTCGACATGCTGGGGCTCGTCACGAACCGTCAGGCCGGTATCGCGAACAACGGGCCGGGCTCGCGTTTCGAGTTTCTCGAGCACATCGCGCCGGATCAGCGGCCGACTCACTTCGCGTACTACCCGGGGTGGCTCGGCACCGACGAGCTTTATGGCGACGTGCTGATGCACACACCGCTCCACCCGCAGTTCGCGAAGGATCGACTCGCCGGCGGCAGCGACATGCAAGTGATCGCGGCGCGCTGGGACCACGTCGTCACCGGGGAACGGCCGATGAACGATCATACCGGCTGGTCGATCGTGGACCGCGTCGACGTCGCCGATCTCGATAGCGAGCGCGATCATCATTGGGCTGGCGCGATGGGCCGGCGCCAGGTCGGCGATCTGCCGGGCAAGTGGTCGGTCGTCGGTCGCGAGGTCGGCGCGAACGGCCTCGTCCTCGACGGCGGTCGCACGATCCGAGGCGGCACCGAGCGGTTCACGATCAGGCTCGACCTCAAGAAGCCGACCCGCATCGTGTTGCGCACCGGCGGCGCGCGCGCGTATCCGCCGTACAACGAGGAGATCGCGAAGCCGATCTCGATCAAGCTGTTCTATCGTCAGCGCGAGCTCGGTCAGCTCACGGTTGGCGCGCCGACCGGGCCGTTCTCCGAGCTGACGTTCAACCTGCCGAACCACACGTTCGATGCCGACGAGGTCGAGGTCCGCACCGAGGCGACCGGCATCTACCGCTCGTTTCACTGGTTCATCGAACAGCCCGAGTGATCACTGCACGAGCTGGTCGTGGGCGAGCTCCACCTCGGCCGGATAGCCGGCGATGTCCTCGGCGTACAGCTCGACGTAGCGCATGTGATGCGAGATGCCGTAAAGCAACGCGTCGTGTAGCACCGTCTCGTCGCAGGTATTCGTCATCGTGCCCATCGGATCGCTCATTACGCACGGCGGTGGTGCATCGTCGACGTAGTACAGCTCCTGAAACCCGACCTCGCCGCCGGCGGTGACATAGTTGTCCATGTTCGGCGACGCGCCGCTCGACTCGGCGAGCCCGGTGCCCTCGATAATGAATTGCCTTGTCCCGAGCATCGTCGTCGCGGTCGTCGCGAGCAGCGTGCTGACCGCGTTGTTCCGCGGCTGCAGCACGCCGTCGACGTACTCCGCCGGAAAGCCGAGATCGATGTAGTCCATGATCAGCGCCTGGTTCGGGAACCCAGCTGCGAAGTGGGTGAGGATCGTCTGCCACGCGCCGTCGACGAGATCGTCCGTGTAACCGACCGCCTGCCAAGCCGAGGGCGCGTCGGTCGTGACGCAGGTGCCATGAGTTTGCGCCGGCGTGTACGGCAGCGAGGTCTCGAGCGTCGCGTTGTTGATGCCGGTGATCTTCACGCCCGCGAGCACGCCAATCCACGCAGGGTTCGATGCGACGTGCGCCGCGAACGCATCGACGAGCCCGGTGAACGCGGTGAGGTATCCGGTCTTCCACGGGATCGGGATGATCTGATTCGGCTGGCACACCTGTTGTTGGAACGCGTACTCGGTGAGGTTGATGTACTGCGCCGGATCTGCGGGGCTGCCGTAGACCCACATCGGCGTTGCCGAGCCGGCTTGGATCCCGATCGTGATTCGGCTATGGGCGCTTACCGCGGCATCGAGCCACGGATCAATGGAGCTGAAATCCGGCGCGGCGCTCGTCGGCTGCAGCTTGCTCCACGGAAAATTCAAGAACGCGCCGTCGATGTTCGCGGTGGTCAGCGCCGACGTGTCTTTCGGGAACAAGTAATACGCGCCGTACATCCCTTCGGCCGGGGTCTTCGATCCGACTGCCGCATCGCCGGCATCGGTCGCCGCGACGTCGCTGCCGCCGCCATCGATCGCGCTCTGAGCCTGGTGGTTACAACTGGCACCTACAAGTACCAGTCCGACGACGAAAGCAGGATGCGAAACCATCGTGATTGTCACAGCAATGCCCATGCCAGAGCAACTCGTCGAAATCGCGCAGCGCGGTGGGTACTACGCCTCCCGGTCATTCCGGCTTGAACGTGAACGGGTAGCTGACGTTCGCGCCGCCGGT
>CAZDGY010000483.1:0-5409 GCA_964504685.1 uncultured Kofleriaceae bacterium
TCTCTTCGACGTCCTCGTCCTCGCTAGGATCGTAGACTTCGGTTCCTGCGCGCGGAATGACCTCGGAGTCGAGCTCGTCGTCTTCGTCACCGCGCCACTGATCGCTCGGACCACATGCTTCGCGCAACTCGTCGGCAAGCTCGCGCGCCGCGACGAGCAAGCCGTTGCGATGAGCGACGCGCATCAGCGCTTCCTGAAACTCGCCGGCGGTCTGATAGCGCGCGTCCGGCGACAGCGCGAGCGCCTTCTGCATCACCGCGTCGAGATCGGTGGTCAGTCCCGGCACCTTGCGCGACACCGGCGGCACCGGCTGTGAATAGATCTCGTCGGCGGAGGTCGTGAGGCCGGCATGGACGAACAGCCGCTCACCGGTGAGGATCTCGTACATGCACACGGCGAGCGAGTACAGGTCGCTGCGGTGATCGAGCGGCTCACTCTTCGCCTGCTCCGGCGACATGTAGCCGATCTTGCCTTTGACTTTGTAGAACAGCGAAGTGTGGGTCGACGCCTTCGCGATGCCGAAGTCGGTGAGCTTGACCTCGCCGGCATTCGACAGCAGCACGTTCGACGGCGACACGTCGCGATGGATCAGCCGCAGCGGCTTGCCATCGAAGTCGCGCTTCGCGTGGGCGTACGCGAGCGCGGACAGCAATTCGCGCGAGATGTAGATCGCGGCTTGCGGCGAGAACCGTTTGCCGCGGCGCTTGGCCTTCTTGAGCAGCGTGCGGAGATCGCCGCCCGGCAAGTACTCCATCACGATGAAGTACTCGCTGCCCGCAGTGACCAGATCGATCGTGTGGATTATGTTCGCGTGGTCGAGCGTCGCGGACAGCTTCGCTTCGCGCAGGAACAGGTCGATGAACTCTTCCTGCTGCGTGAACTCCGGCAGCAGCTGCTTCAGCACGACTTCCATTTCGAAGCCGCCAGCGCCCATCTTCTTGCCGACGTAGATCGCGCCCATCCCGCCCTCGGACAAGTGCTCGAGCACGACGTAACGATCGATCGGCGCTTCCCCGGCGCTGGGCATCCGGGGGCAGTGTAACATTCCAGCGTGGCCGGCGAAGACCGCTATCGGCTCGGTCCGGTGCGCGAAACGCGCGAACGCACCGAACGCATCAAACGCGGCGAGCTCGCCGCGGCGGTCGATGATACGCGCGAGGCGGTCGCGCAGGTCGCGGCGCTCCACGCCCGAGCCGCCGCAGTGCGCGGCCGGCTGACCGCGGCGGTCGGGACGGACGGCGAGAGCGCCCGCGAGCTCGCGCTCGTAGAGCGTTATCGCTCCCGGCTCCGGGGCGAGCTAGCCGCGATCGCGGGCGAGCTTGATCGGGCGGAGGCCGTGCTCGCTGACCGCACCGGCGTCGCGGATACGGCGCGCGGTGCGCTCGCACGTGCTCGCGCCGATCGCGAGGTCATCGAGCGTCACTTCGCACGCTGGCGCGAGACCCAGCGCAAGATCGCCGAGCGGCGCGAGGACTGAGCGCAGTCATGGCCAAGTTGGTTGCGCGCGGCGGCGGCTCGGGCTCTAGTCGCGCGATGGCGGAATCAGAGTCACACCTCGGCGAGCACCTGGCGCTCGCGCTCGGCGTCGCCGCGCTCGGCGGCGCGGTTTACGAGCTCACCGGTCACGCGCAGCCGATCGACGCGACGATCTTCGCGCTGATCGCCGGCGGAGCGCTCTCGGGTTGGGCCAAGGCGCGGCGCAAACGCGCGTCAGCAGGTTGAACGGCCTGCAACCGGGGGCGAGCCGGCGTGTCCACGTCGCATGGCCAAGCTCATCGCGCTCGCATTCCTCCTTGCACCCGCGCTCGCCTCGGCTGATCCACCGACCTCCGCCGAAGCGATGCACACCGACGATTGCGCCAAGGCGACAAAGGCGCACAAGGCATGCGCGCTCGACATCACGGGCGAGGACATCACAGCGGATCGCCCGGTCACGACCGAGTCGCCGATGACATTTCGCAAGTTCGCAGACATGGGCAGCCTGATCCGGATCCGGCATGACTTCATCGTCGAGATCCTGCGGACCGCCGAAGATCTCTGAGTATACTGGCGGGCGTGAAGCTGCTGCTCGCCGTTGCGCTGGCCGCCTCGTCTGCCGCGTGCACTCAACCGCGTAGTGCGCGATGCAAGACCGTGTGCGCGCGCGAGGCCGAGTGCCTCAGCGCGACCAACAGCTCGGTGCCGTTCGACGAGAAAGAGTGCGTCGCTTCGTGCTCGATGCTCGAGCAAGACCAAGCGAACCTCGCGCAGGTCGAGCGCCATGCCGAGTGCGTGATGAAACAAGCCGCGTGCGCGGCCGTCGTCGCCTGCCAGTGAACCGGTTCAGCGCCGAGGAGATTCTCGAGAACCCTCAAGCGCTCGCGACGATCTGGGCGGACGAGGACGTGCTCGCCGACTTCGGCGCGTACCTCCTCGAACGGGAGGCTTATGAAAAGCTCCGCGGCCTGATCTTCTCGTGGGTCGGCTGCGTGCGGATGGATCGGACACGCGATCTTCATCCGCGGCTCGTCGCTGCTGAATTCACATCCGGCCAAGCAGTACGAGGTCGCGGAGCTCGTCCCGCTCGGCGTCGATGCGGACCGGGCGAGCTCTCGCGCACTCCTGTCCTCGGCGCTCGAAGCCGGCCGACTCACCGCCGCTGCGGTCGCGGAGGTCGAACGAATGTTCCCCGGCGATCCTTCGCGGCCGCGACGAAGCGGTGCCCCCGGTTGACAAAGTGAACACCGTCCCCAATTCGGGAACACCGTCCCTCAACGAATTCGGGTCTGCGGATCGAGCGCGTCGCGCAGACCATCGCCGATGAAGTTCAGCGCGATCACGGTCACGCACATCGCGAGCGCCGGGAACACGAGCAGCCACGGGTAGACGACGATCTGCGAGCTGCCTTCGGTGACGAGCGTGCCCCACGACGCGAGCGGCGCTTGCACCCCGAGCCCGAGGAAGCTCAAGAACGCCTCGGTTAACATGACCTGCGGCAGCGCGAGCGTGGCGTAGACGATCACCGGGCCGCTCGTGTTCGGCAGCACGTGACGAAACAACACCCGACTCGGCGGCGCACCGAGCGCGCGCGCCGCCTCGACGAACTCGCGCGTCCGCAAGCCGAGGACCTGGCCGCGCACGATGCGCGCCATCGTCAGCCACGAGATGCCGCCGATCAGCGCGAACAACAGGAGCAGCGAACGGCTATCGGTCACCGCCATCACGACGATGATGAACACGATCGTCGGAAAGCCGTAGAGCACGTCGACGAATCGCATCATCACGTTGTCGACCGCACCACCAGCAAACCCAGCGACCGCGCCGTAGCTCACGCCGATGACGAGCGCGATCGACGTCGTGACGAGCGCGACGACAAGCGCGATCCGCCCGCCGATCAGCACGCGCACCAGCATGTCGCGACCGAGCGTGTCGGTGCCGAACCAATGCGACCACGACGGAGGGCTCGCCCCGAGCCGCGTATCGATCGTCGTGCCGTCGAGCCCGAGCGCACCGGCGACCACCGGCCCGATCGCGCACGCGATCGCGATCGCGGCGAACGCGAACACGCAAAACGCAGCGACGCGATGACCGCGTAACCGCAGCCACGCATCGCGCATCACGCCGCCTCCCGGCGGATCCGCAGGTCGATCACGCCGTACGCGATGTCGACGACCAAGTTCAACAGCACGAGGAACGCGGCGTAGAACACGAACACACCGGTGACGACCGCGTAATCGCGATCGGTGATGCTGTCGACGAAGTAGGTCCCGAGACCGGGGATCTGAAAGATCTTCTCGACCGCGAACGACCCCGAGATCATCGCCGCGGTCGCAGGCCCGAGGTACGTCACGACCGGTACGCAGCCTACGCGCAGCGCGTGCTTCCACACGACGCGGCGTTCGGGCAGGCCCTTCGCACGCGCGGTGCGCACGAAGTCTTGGCCGAGGACGTCGAGCATACTGCCGCGAGCGAGCCGCGCGACCGTGCCGAGGTACACCAATCCGAGCGTCAGCGCCGGCAAGACATACGACGCCGCGCCATCGATCCGCGCCGGTGGTAGCCAACCGAGATGGATCGCCAGCGCCGCGATCAACAGCGGCCCGATCACGAACGACGGGATCGAGATCCCGACCAGCGCCACCGACATCAACGCATAGTCGACCCACGTGTTGCGCCGCCATGCAGCGACGACGCCGATCGCCAACCCGATCGCGACCGCAGCGAGCAGTCCGAGCAGTCCGATCGCGGCGCTCACCGGCGCGTGCTCCGCGATCAACGTGCTGACCGGCTCGTCGTGCTTCGTCGACCAGCCGAGATCGCCATGCGCGAGCGCCGACATCTCGCGCGTGTACTGCTGCCACAGCGGATCGCGGAGGCCATAGCGCTGCTCCATCGCGCGCTGGACCTCGGCCGATCGGCGCTGGTCGGTATCGAACGGGCCACCGGGCGCGGCATGCAGCAACAGGAAGCTCGCGGTCGCGACGAAGAACACGATCGCGACGCTGGCGACGAGCCGACCTGCGACAAAGCGAATCACTTCGCCGTCCGCCAGTCCGGATCGATCCACGCGCGCCAAAGCGGTGGTTCCGCGAGCACGTTGACCGCGAGATCCCGCACGTACGGCTTGATCAACAACTTCTGCGTGTACGCGTAGAGCGGAATCACCGGCGCATCTTCGATCATCACGCTCTCGGCTTCGCGCAGCTTTGCGTTGCGTGCGGTGCGATCCGCCATCGTGCTCGCCTCGTGCATCAACTTCTCGAACTCCGGGCTGCAGTAGCGCCCGCGATTGTCGGACGCGCCGCACTGGAACAGCTCGAGGAACTCGCTCTCTGGATCTTGCGCGTTCCCGATCTGACCGAGCCGCAGCAACTCGAACTTGCCGGCTTTGCTATCGGCGAGCATCGAGTTGAACTCCTGCGCATCGACCGCGACGTCGAGCCCGAGCTTGGCCCACTGCGATTGGAGATACTCGGCGATCTGCTTGTGACCTTCGCTGCCCGCGTTGTAGCGATAGTGCAGCGTGCCGATCGTGCCGAGCTCGGCGCGCGCTGCGGCGATCTCTTGCTGCGCTCGCGCGAGATCGTAGTCGAGCCCGGGCGGCGGCACATAGCACAGCGCGCCGGTCTCCATGATCATCGCGACGCCCGGCGTATCGTGGGTGACGCCGCACAGCGCGAGATCCGCCGGCGACAGCTGCGCGATCGGCGTGCCCGGCGTCAACCGCGCGCTCGGAATCTCGCCGCCGTGCGTGAAGCGCGGAATCTGCGTGCGGTCGATCGCGAGCGAGAGCGCGCGGCGCAGATGGCGATTCGTGAGCTTCTCGGTGTTGACCCACACGAAGTACACGCCGAGGTACGGCGCGAGCACGAAGTCTTTGAACCGGGTGCCGCGCTCGCCGTCGATCGCGGGCAAGTAGGTCGACGGGAT
>CAZDGY010000484.1:0-5407 GCA_964504685.1 uncultured Kofleriaceae bacterium
AGGGCGCACGCTAGGACGACGCGAAGGATTCGCATGGCGAGCTCCTGAAAGGGATCAGATCACCTATGGTGCAAGCGCTACGCCGACGCGTGAGAACGGGCGTGCGCTCGCGCTCGGGTTTCGTTAGTCTCCGCCGCATGACGGGTGTACCTCGGCGCGCGCAACTGCCCGCTGCCGTAGTTATGGAGCCCACCATGCGCTGTCTTCACGCGATCGCTGCGAGCTGCGTGCTCGTCGCTTGCTCTGGCTCCCACAAGGCGCCGACCCCGGATGGCAACACCGAGCCGTTTTCGCTGGTCGCCTCGATCACCGGACCGGTCGCACTGACCCAGACCGCATGCAGCTACGACCCGTTCGTCGCCACCGCGTCGCTCGGAGACAACGTCGCGCCGGCCGATACCGACACGACGATCGCGATCGCGGGCGAGGACGCGGGCGGCGCCCCACTCGAAGTGTTCGCCGACGCGGCGTGTACGACGCCGCTCACCCACCTCACGTTGCCTGCAGGCCAAACGACGACGACCGCGATGTTCTATCTGATCGCGGGCTCGCCGGGCGCGACGAACGTCGGCGCGTACCACGATCAGATCGCGGTCACTCGGCTCGGGTTGATGGTCTACAACGCGATCAACATCCGGACGACACAGCTCGCGAGCGTGCCGCAGGCGATCGGCGACGGCATTGCCGACGACACCGCGAGCCTCAACGCCGCGATCGTCTACGCATCGACGACGCTGCCGCGCGACTTTCCGAGCGGTCCACTCGCGACTCCGCAGGCGATCGTCTACGTGCCGGCGGGGACGTATCAGATCAAAGGCGTGACGACGACCGACGCACTCGGTACCTACAGCGACGTCCGGCTCGAGATCTCCGCCGACGCGGTGTTTCGTGAATCGACGACGAGCACCGCCGGGGCCAACTCGCTGTTCGCGATCGACTCGCCGAGCGGCGGCGGGCCGGTCCAGAACGTCACGCTGATCGGTGTCGGCGCCGGCGCGGACACCTCGCTCAAGCAAGGCATCGCAACCGGCTGGGACGTCAGCCACAGCTTCACCGTCGACGTCGATCCGGCGACGACCGGCGCCGATCCCAACCTCGAGCCGTTGCTGATCGAATACGCACAGGGCGTGCTCGTGCAAAACCTGTTTTCGATCGCGAACGACGCGAACGCCGACGCGACGCTGCCGACCTTCCTCAACCCGGTCACGAAGCTGTACGGCCACAACGACTCGCCGGACTCCGATCACTTCTACGGCCCGAGTCAGATCACGTACACGAACCACTATCACTTGCATGGCTGTCTCGGCTGTGGCGCGATTCAAGTCCAAGGCGGTCGCACGCTCGACTTCACGCAGATCTTCAGCAGCGGCGGCATCGCGCTGCGGTTCGAGACCGATCGCGTCGGCGACTACACGCTCAACCAGAACGGCTGCAAGAGCCTCGCGCAGGGCGGCGGCGGAACCGACTGCACGTGCTCGGCGGCCGCTCCGTGCGCGTTGCTTTATTACTCCGAAATCGCAGACGCGCACGCCGACACGATCAGCTGCGTCGCAGGCCATTCGGCGGTGTCGTTCGTGCCTCACAACCAGGTCAACGAGACGGTCGACGTCCAGCACGTGAGCTCGACCAACTGCGACACCGCGATCGAAACCGGCGACGGCACGCTCGACGACCGCTTGCCGCCTGGCTCGTTCGGCGCGACGACGATCGAGGGCGTCACGTGCATCGGCAGCTCGAGCGGCGACGACGAAGCGCAGCACGATACCGCCGGGCCCCAGGCGTGGCTGCCCGGTCAGGAGTCGACCTCGCCGGTGTGCTGGGCGTCGGCGACCTCGGTGCCGCTGACGATCAGCGGCTGCACGATGACCGGGCTGTTCGCCGGGGCCGATTCGCGCTGCAAGGTCGACACATCGGCCACGTGCACTGCGATGTAACCTGGCGATGCTACAGGATTAGTTAGACCATCGGATTTTTAGGTGAACCGCGCTCCGGGTTGGTGTAACTCGCTCGCGTGGCGTGTCCGGACGAGAACGTGTTGGTCGCGATGCTCGAGCGCGCAGAGCCCGGTGGGTTCGCCGATCTCGAGGACCATCTCGGCTCGTGCGAGAGCTGTCGCCGGGTTGTCGCAGCCGCTGCGCGCGCCGATACGTTCGCGATGGGCACGCTGCAGCCGAGCTCGCTCGGCGAGCCGATGGTCGATGTCGAGATCGGCGATCGCTATGTGATCGACGCGCTGCTCGGCCGCGGCGGAATGGGCAGCGTGTATCTCGCGCGCGACCTGCAGCTCGGCCGTGAAGTCGCGCTCAAGCTGCATCGCGTGGGTTCCGGCGACGACCGGCTCCAGCGCGAAGCGATCGCGATGGCGAAGCTCGCGCATCCGAACGTCGTCACGGTGTTCGAGGTGACGAGCGTCGATAATCAGCTATGCGTCGCGATGGAGTACGTCCGCGGCGACACGCTGCGCGGCTGGCTCGCGAAGACGAAGCGGGAATGGCGCGACATTGTCGCCCTGCTGATCGACGCGGGCACCGGGCTCGCCGCCGCGCACGCCGCGGGCCTTGTCCACCGCGACTTCAAGCCCGAGAACGTGCTCGTCGGTGACGACGGTCGGCCGCGGGTTAGCGACTTCGGGCTCGCGCGCGTCGGCGCTCACGCGACGCCGGAACCGGCTCCGCGAGCGACGACGAAGCAAACCGCGGTGTCGCAATCGCTCGATACACCATTGACCGTCACCGGCTCGCTCCTCGGCACGCCGGCGTACATGGCGCCGGAGCAACTCGCGGGCGACGCGGTCGACGTGCGCAGCGATCAGTTCTCGTTCTGCGTTGTCGCGTGGGAGAGCCTCTACGGTCGCCGGCCGTTCGCCGGAAAGACGCTCACCGCGATCCAGCTCGCGGTCGAGGCGCACGAGCTAACGCCGCCGGGTCGCACCGAGGTTCCCGACCGAGTGCGCCGCGTGATCGAGCGCGGGCTCGCGGCGGAGCCTGCCGATCGCTTCGCCGACCTCGACACGTTGCTCGCGGCGTTGCGGGCGGCTGCCAGGCCGCGTACGCGCCGGCGGTTTGCGTTTGCAGCGGCAGCGATCGCGCTGCTCGCCGGTGGTGGGCTTGCCGCGGCATCGGCGATCAGCACGCGCCGGCACGTGGCGGAATGCGACGCCGCTGGCAACGACGTGCGCGAGACACTTGGTGGCTTGCGCCGCGCGGCCGCAGCCCAGGCGTTTGCCGCGAGCGGTGCGCCGTATGCCGCGAGCGCGTTCGACCATGCGACGCAGGCGCTCGATCTCTATCGCGAGCTGTTAGCGGTGCGCACCACTGCCACGTGTCGAGAACCCAGTGATGACCACCTCGCGGCGTTGCGCCGTAACTGTCTGACCGATCGCAGCAACGAGCTCGCCGCCCTCGTCGACGTGTTCGCGCACGCGGACGTTCAAACGGTAGAAGGCGCCGGTGATGCGGCGTGGGCGATGTTCGATCCGGCGCCGTGCGACGACCCGAGCGCGTTGCTCGCGACCGCGCCGCGCTCGGTCCACTCGGCGGAGCTCGGGAAGGTTCGGGCGCTGTTCGATGCCGGTCGCTACCGCGAGGCGATCGCGGTCGCCGAGCCACTGGCAGAGCTGGCGCACTCGCAGGGCGACAATGACGCCGAGCTATCCGTGCTCGACACGCTCGGCCAGCTGCAAGCGGAGGTCGATACGCCGGCGAAGGCGGCAGCGACGTTCGATCGCGCGCTCGCGCTCGCCGAAGCGCACGGCCGTGATCTCGACGCGGCGTTGGTGCTCGGCGGGCTCGCGAACGTCGTCGGCGTGACCCAGCACGATCACGCGAGTGCGCATCGCGATCTTGCCCTCGCGTTCGCGAAGCTCGATCGGCTCGGTGGCCACAACTCGCTGCTACGAGCTTCGCTGCTCGCTACGAAGGCGCAGCTGCTGATGGACGAGAACCGCGGCGGCGAAGCCGAGGCCGCGATCGTCGGTGCGGTCGCCGCGCTCGAGCAGGTGTTCGGCCCCGACCATCCGCGCGTCGCCGCGGCGCTCGGCACGCAGAGTCAGATCGAACGCGCCGAGGGCAAGCTCGACAAGTCGCTCGCGACCTCGCAACAGACGCTCGCGATCTTCGAGCGCACGCTCGGCGAAGGCCATCCGAACGTCGCCGGTTCGCAACTAAACCTCGCGAGCGGGTTGATCGTCCTGCATCGCTACGACGAGGCACGGCCGTTACTGCAGCGCGCCGATGCGGTGTTGCTGCGCGTCTACGGCCCGGATTCCGCGCCGCGCGCCGCGATCTACGGCAACCTCGGCGAGATCGAGCAGGCTCAGGAGCATTTCGACGCCGCGCTCGCGGATTATCGCCATGCTGCCGAGGTGCTCGAGCACATCGGTGACCACGGCGGTGTGGCCGGTGCGCACCGCGACATCGCGCGGGTTCTCGCCCAGTCCGGCCATCTCGCCGAAGCGATCGCCGAGGACGAGCGCGCGCTCGCCACGATCGAGCGGCTCGGCTCGGGCGCCGAATCCAGGCTCGCCGGCGTGCTCGCCGAGCTGGCCGACCTTCACATCGATGCGCACGAGCCAGCTGCCGCGTTGCCGCTCGCCGAGCGCGCGGTGTCGGTCGCGATCACGCGTCCAGCCGATGCCGATCCCGATGCGCTCGCCGAGGCGCGTTTCGCGCTCGGAGTGGCGCTATGGGAAGCGAACCGCGACCACGACCGCGCGCTCGCGCTCGTGGCACAGGCGCGCGATGGGTACCTCGATGCGGGTCGGCGCGGCGACGCCACGACGTGGCTTGCCGAGCACACAAAGCGTTCCCATTAACGGTGAGTCGGCGACGCGAATCGCCGCGCGATTTGATCTATCGTGCGCGCAGATAACCGAGGAGCCAGTTCATGTCGAAGACGTCTCTCGCAGTTTGCTTGTCCACGATCGCGTTTGCGGCCACCGCGGCGGCCGCTCCGTTCACGCTCAAGAGCACCGACTTCAAGGCCGGCGGCGCGATTCCCGACAAGTTCACGTTCAACAGCTTCGGCTGCACCGGCGACAACGTTTCGCCCGAGCTCGAGTGGTCGAATCCGCCGGCCGGCACGAAGAGCTTCGTGCTGATGGTTCACGATCCCGATGCACCGACCGGCGGCGCCGGGTTCTGGCACTGGGTGGTCTACAACATTCCGGCCGACACCAAGACGCTGCCGCAAGGCGCCGGCAAGGCCGACAACAGCGCGATTCCGAAGGGCGCGGCGCAGGGCAACACCGACTTCGGTAGCCCGGGCTACGGCGGTCCGTGCCCGCCGAGCGGCAACCACCATTACAACTTCACGCTGTACGCGCTGAAGACCGACAAGCTCGAGCTGCCGCCCGGCGCGACCGCGTCGTTCGTCGGCTTCAATGCGAACGGCAACATGCTCGGTAAAG
>CAZDGY010000485.1:0-5403 GCA_964504685.1 uncultured Kofleriaceae bacterium
TGACCAGCGTGGTCTTCGCGACGCCTGGATAGCCTTCGATCAACACGTGACCGCGAGCGAGCAGGGCGGTGAGCAGGGCCTCGGTGATCGCCGGCGCTCCGATGAACGCGCGGCCGACCTCGTCGCTGATCGCGCGGGCGATCTGGCTAGCGCGGGAGAGCTTGTCGTGAGTGAGGGCGGCTTGCATTCAGGCTTCCACGGCTTCGCTGAGGGGCTGACCGAGAGTACGACACAGCTCGGCGACGTCGCGGTATAGCGCATCGAAATCGCGCCGGGCGAGCTGACCGGCGCTCCACGGCGCCGCCGCTTGGCCCCGGCTCGGCAATGCCCGCAGGCGGCGATACACGCGGGTCAACGCGATCCCCGCTTCGGTGCCGCGCGCGGTCGCGACCTGAGCCACGAGCTCGCTCTCCGGCATCGTGTACAGCGGCTCGGTCTTGCCAACCGTGCCGGCGAGCATGACCTGGACCTGATCTCGCATCACGCAGGCAAGCACGAGCAACGGGCCAGCGCTGCGCGCCCGGGTCAACGGTCCGCGCTCGGCAGCACGCTCGGCCGCTGCGACCACCGCGTGAGGCTCGTCGCGACGCACTGGGCGGCCGAACCGGAGCCACGCGCCGTCGATCTTCGGGCCGCGGCGCACCGGCAGCGCGGCGACCGCGAGCACGAGCAGCAGCGTCGCGAGCGCGGCGGCGAGGCCTTGCATGCCGCTCGGCATGAGCAGCCAGTCCTTCGCACCGCGCAACCATTGGTTGATCTCGCCGATCGAGCGGGCGACCGAACCGCCGTTCGGATCGGCGATGAACGGCTGCGGATCGCCAAACATCGTGACATCGCCGCGCAGCATGACGACGCGTCGCGCGCGACCGTCGCGATCGAGCCAACGCAACATGTTCGTCGCGAGTTGGACGTTGCCGCCGAACTGCTGCTGCTGCATCCGGTTGATCAGCACGCTAGGGTCGGCGAGCGCGACGAACCGTCCCGTGCCGCGCTCACCCGCGACGACCAGCGCGCCATCATCGAACGCGAACACGACCGTGCCGCCCGAGACGTGCGAGAACGACGCGGGGTGGTTCGTGACGACGTCGCCGACATCGCGCGCGATCGGGTGATCGCTCGATTTCGCGGTCGCGATCGGCGCGAACACCTTGTTCTCGTAGAACCGAGTCGCGACGTAGCGGTCCGAGCGGATCAAGCCCAGCCGCGACAACGCGTCGCGCGCTTCGCCGAAATCGTCGGCGATCAGCGCGTTGCCGCCCGCTTGGATGAACGCTTCGAGCCGACGCGCGTCGATCGCTTGCAGCGGATAAACGATGACGAGGATGTCGTCGGCGGTCAGCTCGCTCCAGTCGACCGAGCTCGGTGTCGTGACGTCTTTGCCCATGCCGCCGGCGAGCGCTTTGAAGCTCGACAGCCCGTTCCATGCGTCGCTGTTCGGATCGTAATCGACGAGCTGCGCGTGGGCAGTGCCCGCCGCGAGCGCGAGCGCCACTGCGATCGCGAGCGCCCTCACGCCATCTCCTTCTTCAGCGCCTTAACCGCCTCGAGCAAGCTCGCGAGCGCGGTGCCGATCGGCGCCGGGACCTTGACCGCGAGCAACGCGAAGTAGCCGCCCTCGACGATGTGGACGACGATATCGAGGCCTTTGTGCTCTGCGATGAAATACTCCGGGCCGCCGTAGTGCCAGGTGCCGAACGCGTCGTGCAGCTGCTGCAGCACGATGCCGTAGTGCGCGGTCAGCACCGCCCAGTCATGCGCGTCGATCGTGGCGAAACTGTCGACCATCTCGCCGTCGGCGCACGCGAATGCGCCGCCGATCGCGTTTGGGGTCGACTCGACCGCGCGCCGCAGGATCGCCTGGAACGGCGTCTCGATCATCGCGGCGGTTCCTGACCGACGGTCGGGGCTTGCCCCCGGCCGGCAGCACCGCCGAAGGGCGGTGCGGACTGATCGAGCCACTTGAGGTTGTCGTCGATCAGCTCGTGGTGAATACCTGCACGCTTTGCGACGTCGTCGACCCACTTCGCGAAGTACACGTGCTGGACCCCGGGCATCATGTCCGCCTCGATCTCGGCAGGGGTCGGCGCCGCGGCGGGGACGTCGTAGGTCCACAAGATGACGTCCCAGCCGAGCGAGGTGCGCACCGCGTGCGGCGTCGTCCGGCCGATATCGGAGATTTCGAACAGCGCCTTGGCGTACATCGCGTCGAGGTGGATCTCGTTTGCGTAGAACGGCGGTCCGGCTTGATGGAACAGCGGGTGACCTTCTGCGGCGCGCTGCGCGAGCTCGAAGAATTGCGGGTCCATCAAGCCCTGCTCGGGAGCGAGTGCGACCGCGATCTTCTCGGCGATGTCGTGGGCTGCCGCGTCTTGCTCGGTCGGCGCGTGCTCGGGCACGACGACGCGGACGTAGGCCGACGCGCGCGCCTCGGGGTGGCTGACGAATTCCATGTTGCGCGCGACCAACGGATCCCACGCCGGTCCAAACGCTTCGCGGGTCGTGAACTTCGTCTCCCACTCGTTGGCGAGCACCGCGTTGACGAGCGCCGTGCGGGTCGCGAGCGCGACCTCGGGATCGCTCGCGAGCTGGCGCCGCTCGGCCGCTTGGGCGAGCAGCTCGAACGCGATGCACTCGTCGGTCGCCGCACGGAGCCGCGCTGCGCGATCGCCGCTCGGTTTGTGCGCGCGTGCCGCCTGGATCGCAACGCACGACGCCCACACCGGCCGGCCGTTCACCTGTGCGACGATCTCGTCGTCGGAGCCGGCGCGCGTCGCGGTCATGCCGGCAGGTGCGCCGGTCGGCGCGACGGGTGGTGTGCCCGCGCACGCAGCAACGACAGCGATGGCGACCGCGGCTCGCATCGTCAGTCGCGTTGGACCAGCGCTAGCCGCGCCATCTCTTTGCCGACCGAGATCACCGCGACACCGATCACCATCACGAACAACGCGGCGACATAATCGCGTTCGGCGAGGTAGTGCAGCGTCTCGAAGAAGAAGATCAAGCTGCCGCCGATCAGCGCGAGCGCGAGGAACTCGAAGAAGTACTTGCGGACCACCCCGCCGACCCACCGCGTGAAACGCACGAGAGCATCCATCGATCACCTCAGTGTTTGCGGAACAGCAACAGCGCGACCATCGCGAGGATCGCGAGCGCGACGGAAAGGTAGAACCGCTGGCGCGGCCGGCCCGACTTGGCATCGGCGCGAGCGCGGGCGAGCAGCATCACGAGGTCGCGATCGCCGGTGCGATGCGGCCGCAGTGCGCCGAGAAACGCGTAGTGATAGATGCCGAGCCACAGCACGATCGCGCCGGCGGTGAGTGCGGTCGTCATCAGCGCGACGCGCCCGGGGTAGTTCGCGCCGAGGAACGCCGCGATGTCGCTGTCGTAGTTGACCCACGCGACGAGCAGCGTCGGGAAGATGATCGACATCGCGGTCAGCATCCAATAGATCCGCTCGCGTCGCCGCCAGCGCACCGCCGGGCCGAGCTGCGCCGACGTCAGGCCGCGGACCGAACGCGGCGCGGGCGGCTCGTGGAACATCGTGAAGAACGAGACGCCGAATAGATAAGCGACGACGCCGATCGCGCACAGCGCGAACCGGACCGGGCCGTAGACGTACGACGACGCGATCTGTGGCTCGAGCGACACCGGAACGAGCACCGCAGCGGGGAACAGCCCGAGTAGGATCGCCTCGCTGCGCCGCGCGAGCCCGAGCAACAGGACGGCGAGCGGCAGACATGCTGCGGCGAGATGGCTGCCGCCGCGCAACACGCCGACGAACGCGGCCGGAAG
This sequence comes from uncultured Kofleriaceae bacterium, assembly GCA_964504685.1. Taxonomy (GTDB): domain Bacteria; phylum Myxococcota_A; class Polyangia; order Haliangiales; family Haliangiaceae; genus JABFXX01. The sequence goes on from CAZDGY010000485.1 coordinate 3,793, forward strand.
GATCACGATCGAGACCCAGACGTTGACGCCGAGCGCGAACGCGACCGCATCGGCGAACGCCTTCCATCTCCGCGCTGTCGCCGGCTCGGCCACGAGCGCTGAATGTACAACGCGTCGCCGCATGGCGCTTGCAGTTACGGCATGATGGCGCGCGTGAAACCCATCGTCGTCACGATCGACGGCCCTGCCGGCGCCGGTAAGTCGACCGTCGCCAAGCAGCTCGCCCGCCAGCTCGGCTATCGCCTGCTCGACACCGGCGCGATCTATCGCGCGGTCGCGCTCGTCGCGCAGCAACGCGGGATCGCGTGGACCGACGGTCCCGGCTGCGCCGAGGTCGCGCGCGCGCTCGACATCACATTCGACTTTGTCGGCGACACGAACCACGTGTTCATCGCCGGCGCCGACGTCACTCCGCAGATCCGCACGCCCGATATCTCGCAGGGCGCGTCGCAGGTGTCAGCGCATCCAGAAGTTCGCGCCGCGTTGCTCGAGCTCCAGCGCAAGGTCGGAGCCGGCGGCGGCGTCGTGGTCGAGGGCCGAGATACCGGCACGGTCGTGTTCCCGCGTGCCGAGGCCAAGGTGTTCCTGATCGCCTCGGTCGAGGAGCGCGTCCGGCGTCGGGTCGCCGAGTTGGTGGCGAATGGGCGCGCCGCTGATGCGGTGTCGACCCGGCGCGAAATCGAAGAACGCGACCAACGAGACTCCGGCCGCGACGTCGCGCCGATGAAGCCGGCCGAGGACGCGGTGATTGTCGACAGCTCGACGCAAACCATTGGACAGGTTGTGGATTCGCTGGCCGCGCTGGTCGCGACCCGCGCCGCCGTGCGGTAGCGCCGCACGCGTTCGCGGTCTAGACCTCGGAATCGGTTGACAAAGCAGGGCGTGGAAGGTACCAAGCTCCCCCTGCGGCGGGCCCCCTAGGCTCGACGCAAATCGGTTCCTAGGAGTCTGCTTGAACATGGCTACTGATTTTCGGCAAGAAGGCAGCAGCGACGAGAATTTCGCGGAGATGTTCGCCGAGAGTCTCGGCCAGGATAACGTCAAAGAAGGCGAAATCCTCCGCGGCACGGTGATCTCGGTCGGCAAGGACTACGCGATCGTAGACGTCGGCTATAAGAGCGAGGGCCAAGTCCCGCTCGAAGAGTTCCGCGGCGCCGACGGCGCCATCACGGTGAAGCCGGGCGACGTCGTCGACGTCCTGCTCGAGTCCCGCGAGAACGACATGGGCATGGTCGTGCTTTCCAAGGAGAAAGCCGATCGGTTCAAGGTGTGGGACGAGATCAGCGCCGCGTGCGAACGCGACGAGTTGATCGAAGGCGTCATCACCGCGCGCGTGAAGGGTGGCCTGTCGGTCACGATCCGCGGCGGCGTGAAGGCGTTCTTGCCGGGGTCGCAGGTCGACCTCCGCCCGGTTCGCAACCTCGACGCGTTCCTCGGTCAGAGCTTCAAGTTCAAGGTCATCAAGTTCAACAAGAAGCGGGGCAACATCGTGTTGTCGCGCCGCGTGCTGCTCGAGAAGGAGCGCGCTGCCCTCAAGGAGTCGACGCTCGAGCGCCTCAAGGAAGGCCAGATCGTCGAGGGCATCGTCAAGAACCTCACCGAGTACGGTGC
>CAZDGY010000486.1:0-5400 GCA_964504685.1 uncultured Kofleriaceae bacterium
TCACGTACGGCATGATGCCGAGCGCGAAGATCGACATCTGCTGCAGCGCGCCGCCCGAGAACATGTTGAACATGCCGAGGAACGAGCCCGAGCCGCCTTTGACGACTACGTGCTGCATCTCGGCGCGGTTGACGCCTGGGATCGTGACGAACACGCCGACCCGGTAGACCGCCAGCATCGCCAGCGTGAACAGGATCCGCCGACGGAGCTCGGGGACCTTGCCGATATTTGCGATCGAGCCCGCCAAGTGAGGGCCTAGACGCTCGCCGGGGTGGAAGGCGGAATCGTCGACGGGATCAGCTCGATCTTGCCGCCGGCCTTCTCGACCTTCTCCTTCGCGATCGCCGAAATCCGATGAACCTTGATCGTCAGCTTCTTCGTGATCTCACCCTCGCCGAGGATCTTGATGCACTCGACCATCTTCGGCACGAGGCCCTTGGCGCGCAACGCTTCGACGTCGATCGTCGATCCGGCGGCGAACACCTTATCGAGCGTCGCGACGTTGATCGGGAACGCTTCGACCCGGAACGGGTTGTTGAAGCCACGCTTCGGAATCCGGCGCGGCATCGGCATCTGTCCGCCTTCGAACGCGAGGCGAGCGCCGTGGTGGCCGGGGCGAGCCTTCTGGCCCTTGACGCCCTTACCCGAGGTCTTGCCGGTGCCCGAACCGCGTCCGCGGCCGAGCCGCTTCTTCGGTTTGGTGGCGCCTTCGTTCGGGTGGAGGTTGTGCAGCGAAATCGTCATAGGGTGCTCGTGGCTGCGCCGGGGAATCTGGCGCGGAATCGGTGAGTTCGCAACTGAGTAGCGCGTTACCTGGCCACAAAGCCAGGACGGGATCGTTAGTCAGCCGGGGCGATCGTGATGAGGTGCGAGACCTTGCGAATCATCCCGCGGATCGCCGGGGTGTCTTTGAGGGTCTTGGTCGTGTGCGGACCGCGAAGGCCGAGGCCCTCGAGGGTCTTGTTCTGGGTGTTCGAGCGACCGACGCCGCTCTTGACCTGGGTGATTTTGATGTTGATCGCCATGGCTGCCTTATTCGGGGCGCGCGGTCTTGTGACCGCGGAAGTCCGAGACGTTCTTGCCGCGCGTCTTGGCGACCTGCTCGATCGAGCGCAGCGCCTTCAACGCCACGACGGTCGCGTGGATCACGTTGTGCTTGTTCGACGTGCCGATCGACTTCGTGAGGATGTCGGTGATGCCGGCGACTTCGAGCACCGGGCGAACGCCGCCACCGGCGATCACGCCGGTACCGGGGCTGGCCGGCCGGAGCAGCACTTGCGCCGCACCGAAGAAGCCTTCGATCTCGTGCGGGATGGTGCCCTTGACCAGCGGGATCTTGAATAGGTTCCGCTTCGCGCGATCGGTGCCCTTGCGAATCGCCTCGGGCACTTCGTTCGCCTTGCCGAGGCCCGCGCCGACGTGACCGTGCTGGTCACCGACGACGACGAGCGCCGAGAACGAGAACCGACGGCCGCCTTTGACGACCTTGGCGACGCGGTTGATGTGGACCACGCGGTCCACCAGCTCGCCAACTTCTTCGGGATTGATCAACATGATTTCCTATTGCCTTAGAACGCGAGGCCCGCGTCGCGAGCGCCGTCGGCGATCTCTTTGACGCGACCGTGGTAGATGAAGCCGTTGCGGTCGAACACCACGGCGGTGACCTTGAGCGCGAGCAGCTTCTCGCCGATCACCTTGCCGATCTGACGGGCGCGCTGCTTCTTCGGACCGGTGAGCGCCTTCTTGATCGAGGGCTCGGTATCGCTCGCCGAGGCGAGCACGCGGCCGGTCGTATCGTCGATCGCTTGCGCGTAGACGTACTTCGCCGACCGGAACACGGTGAGCCGCGGACGCTCCGCGGTGCCGGTGATCCGCTTGCGGATCGTCCCTTTGCGCTTGTCGCGCTTGCGGGTCTTCTCGCTGCCGTACTTGATGTGTCCAGCCATGACTACTTACCTGCCGTCTTGCCGGCCTTGCGGCGGATCGTTTCCTCGACGTACTTGATGCCTTTGCCCTTGTACGGCTCGGGCGGACGAAAGCTACGGATCTTCGCGGTCGCAGCGCCGAGCGCCTGGCGATCGATGCCCGACAAGATCAGCATGTTCTTGTCGACCTTCGCGGCGATGCCTTCCGGCAGCTGGTACTCGATCGGGTGCGAGTAGCCGAGCGAGAACACGATCTTCGGACCCTTGATCTCGGCCTTGTAGCCGACGCCGTTGATCTCGAGCTGGCGCTCGAAGCCCTTGGTGACGCCGGTGAACATGTTGTTGACGAGTGCGCGCATCAAGCCGTGCGCGGCGCGCTCGCGACCATCATCGCCGCTGCGGCCGAACACGATCTCGTTCGCCTCTTGCTTGATCTCGATCGCCTTGTGGCGCGCGAGGTTGAGCGTGCCCTTGGGGCCCTTGACCGAAACGCTGTCCTTGGTGATCGACACCTGGACGCCCTTCGGGACCTCGATCGGTTTACGACCAATTCGCGACATAACTCACCAGACCTCGCAGAGGACTTCGCCGCCGACGCCCTTGGTCCGGGCGTCTTTGTCGGTCATCACGCCGAGCGACGTCGAGATGATCGCAATGCCGAGGCCGTTGCGAACGCGCGGCACTTGCTTGGCCGGGACGTAGTGGCGCTGACCCGGGCGCGACACGCGGCGCATGCCGGTGATCGCGTTCGAGTTGCGGCCGTCGTAGCGCAGCTCGACCTTGAGCAGACCTTGCTTCTCGTCTTCGGAAGACGACACGGTCTGAACGAAGCCTTCGTCGCGCAGGATCTCGGCGATACGGAGCTTGAGGTTCGAGCGGGGACACTCGAGCAACTGCTTGCGAGCGCGGATCGCGTTGCGAATCCGGGCAAGGAAGTCAGCGATGGGATCGGTCATCGACATCGGTTTTCTCCTACCAGCTCGACTTGATGACGCCGGGGACGTCACCGCGGAGCGCGAGCTCGCGGAAGCACAGCCGGCACATTTCGAATTTGCGCAGATACGCGCGCGACCGACCACAGCGCTTGCAGCGGCTCTTGATCCGAACCTTGAACTTTTGCTTCTTGGGAAGCCTGTCGATTAGCTTGCTCATAGGGGTCCTACGCGGTCGCGCCGGGGATGGCCGGGGCTGGCTGCCGGAACGGCATGCCGAGGTGAACGAGCAGCGCGCGGCCTTCGGCGTCGCTATGTGCAGTCGTCACGATGCTGATGTTCATGCCCTTGATCGAATCGATCTTGTCGTACTCGATCTCGGGGAAGATGATTTGCTCGCGCACGCCCATGGTGAAGTTGCCGCGGCCATCGAAGCCACGCGGCGACACGCCACGGAAATCGCGAACGCGCGGTAGCGCGATGTTGAGCAGACGGTCGAGGAACTCCCACATCCGCTCGCGGCGCAGCGTGACCATCACGCCGATCTTCTGGCCCTTGCGGAGCTTGAAGACGGCGATGTCCTTCTTCGCCTTCGACACGACCGGGGACTGACCGCAGATCAGCTTCAGCTCCTCGATGCCGTTGTCGATCATCTTGGGCTCTTCCTTGGCTTTGCCGAGGCCCATGTTGACCGACACCTTGAGGACGCGCGGCACCTGCATGATGGTGCTGTAGCCGAACTCCTTCATCATCGCGGCGCGGATCGTCTCGTCGTACTTCTTCTTGAGACGAGGCGGCGTGTCGCGCTTGTACTTCGGCGCCGGGCCCGCAGGCTCGCCGCCCTTCTTCTTGTTGGCGGCGAGTCCGCCACCGGCCGCAGCCTTCGCGCGAGCCTTCTCGGCACGCTCGGCTTTCTTCGCGGCAGCTGCAGCGTCGTGTGCGGCTTTGTCGTCGTCGGGTTTGTTTTCGTCGTTCGCCATGACTTACATCCCAGCCGTCGGAAACTTCGTTCCGGACTTCGTGCCGACGCGGACTTTCGCCTCGCCTTCGGTCGCGATCTTGGTGCGGGTGCCGCGCGCGAGCTTCTCGTCGAACAACAGCACGTTCGAGATATGAATCGTGCCTTCCTTGTCGACGATGCCGCCCTGCGGGTTCTTCTGCGACGGCTTCGAGTGCTTCTTGATCATCGCGACCTTCTCGATCGCGACGCGATTGCCGTCGATGCGCAGCACTTTGCCGCGCTTGCCTTTGTAGGATCCTGCGATGACGACCACGAGGTCGCCTTTACGAACGTGCGGCATTACAGAACCTCCGGCGCCAAGCTGATGATCTTCATGAAGCGCTTGGCGCGTAGCTCGCGAGCGACCGGCCCGAAGATGCGGGTCCCGATCGGCTCGTTCTCCTTCGTGATCAGCACGGCGGAGTTGCCATCGAACTTGATGTAGCTACCGTCGGGGCGCGCGAGCTCGCGCTTGGTCCGCACGATCACCGCGCGCGCGACCTCGCCCTTCTTGACCTTCGCACCCGGAATCGCTTCCCGGATCGAGACGATCACGACGTCGCCGATCGACGCGTAGCGCCGGCGCGAACCGCCGAGCACCTTGATGCAGAACACTTTCTTGGCACCGCTGTTATCAGCGATGTCCAAGACTGAGGTCATCTGGATCACGACGCGACCTCCGCGAGTCCGGCGTCGACACCGCGGCTGATCAGGCGGAGCACGCGCCACCGCTTCGTGCGCGACATCGGGCGCGACTCGACGAGCTCGACCAGGTCACCGACCTTGTACGCGTTCGTCTCGTCGTGCGCTTTGTACTTCACGCGGCGGGTGAGGAACTTGTGGAACCGGCGGTCACGGACGCGACGGATCACGGTGACGACGACGGTCTTGTCCATCTTGTTAGACGTCACCGTGCCCTGGACGCTGCGGCGCGAGCCGCGGTGGTCTGACATGGTCTCTTCGCTCATGACTTCGCCTTCGCTTTGCTCGTCTTAGGAGCCGACTTCTTCGTGGCCTTGGCCTTCGGCGCTGCGACAGCTGCCTCGGTCCGGACCTTCTTCAGTTTTTGGCCTTGGGTCTCGTGGCCGAGCTCGCGACCGCGCAGCACCGTCATGATCCGAGCGATGTCGCGGCGCTTGGTCTGCATCCCCGCGGACGACGTCACTTGGTTCGTGTACTGGCCGAGTTGCAGCCGGAACAGCTCGTCGCGGTTGCGGGCGAGCGACTGGCGGAGCTCCTCGTCTGGGAGATCGCGAAATTGCGTGAGGGTGGTAGCTAGCTTGCTCATAGCGCGGGCTCCCGCGAGATCAGGTGGGTCTTGACCGGCAGCTTGTGGTGCGCGCGATGGAACGCTTCTTTCGCGATCTCGAGCGAGCAGCCCTCGACCTCGAAGATCACGCGACCGGGCCGCACGACCGCGACGTAGCCTTCGACGCCGCCTTTACCGGTACCCATGCGGGTCTCGGCCGGCTTCTTCGTGAACGGATGGTCGGGGAACACGCGGACGTAGATCTTGCCGAGCCGCTTGACCGAGCGAGAGATC
>CAZDGY010000487.1:0-5391 GCA_964504685.1 uncultured Kofleriaceae bacterium
AGAAGAGCGATCGCCCGGATCTCGGCGACGCGAAGGTCGTCGTGTCCGGCGGCCGTGGCATGAAGAACGGCGAGAACTTCAAAGTGCTCGAACAGCTCGCCGACTTGCTCGGCGCCGCGATGGGCGCGTCGCGCGCCGCGACCGACGCCGGCATGGTACCGGCCGATTGGCAGGTCGGTCAGACTGGCAAGATCGTCGCGCCTGCGTTGTACTTCGCGGTCGCGATCTCGGGTGCGATCCAGCACCTCGCGGGCATGAAGGGCTCGAAGACGATCGTCGCGATCAACAAGAAGGGCGACGAGCCGATCTTCCAAGTCGCCGACTACGGGATCGTCCAGGAATGGGAAAAGGCGATTCCCGAGCTGATCGCGGAAATCAAGAAGCTCAAGGCGACGCGCTAGCGCTCGACGTCACACAGGTGCAACAGGTGCAACATCGGTGCATCTGTGGCACTTCGTCGTCAGACCCACTTGCCAACCCGCTGAGCGCGGTCGGCGCTGGCATACTTGGTGCTCAACGCAGCCCCAATGATTAATCGAACCGCCTTCCTTTGTATCTTGGTCGCATGCTCTAGCAGCAAGGACGCACCGTCGGCGACGGGTAGCGGCGGTGGCGGTGGCGGCAATGCACCGGCGGCGTCTACCGCTCCGCTTCCCAGCAAGCTCGACTGCAACAACATCGTCGCGCCGGAGATGCGGACGAAGTACTTCGCGAACCTCGAGGTCCGCGACCACCCGGAGAGCATCAGCTCGACCGGCGAGTGCCAGATGCTCACGAAGGATGGAGCGCTCGGCACGTTGAACGTCTCGTGCCGTGGCAAGACGGGTCGGGACATCGCGCCATCGATCAAGCTGATGAAGAAGACCTTCCCGGGTGCCGAGGATCTCGCGGGCGTCGGGCGCGCAGCGCTGATCATGCACGATCCGACGCTGACGTTCGTCGCGACTTGGGACGACGACTCGCCGTGCGAAGTGACGATGCGCCTTCCGAACGCGATCGACGCCGTAGCGTTCGCCAAAGATCTGATCGCGTACCTGCCGCCGAAGTGACGCCGCGTCGCGCGACAACAGGTGTCAGTCGCCGCCCATGAACCCGCGGAATAGCTTCGTCACGAACGCGATGAGCTGAGGTGCGGTGGCCGCGACGTCGAACGACGCTTGGCTTGAGCGGCCTCGACAGGATCGCTCGCGGCCAAGGTGGCGGCGTCCTCGGCGGTTCGCATCTCGATGTGGCCGGTCATCGTGACGAGCGCGGCGATGTCGACCGTGCCGAACACCGCATGATCGAGCGCGCGAACCTGTCGATGAACGCCTGCGATGCGCGCAGCGGTGCTCCGCGCGCGACGAGCTGCGCTATTGCCTCTGGGCTCGCAGCTCGCCCGCTCGTGATAATCGCCGTGGTCTCGTCGACGAACTGCAACGCGACCGGCGTGCCCGAAACCTGGCCGGTGACCGTCTCGCCTTTGAATAGGACAGACGTCCCGGCCGGTGGGTGATCGCGAAGGCACGTGAGGACCGCCTTCTTCGGGTAACCACGCACGACGAACACCAGCTCGAGCGGATCGACGTCGAAGCGGACGAGCGCGAACGTCACGCTGTCCAATGCGGCGATCGGATCGAAGCCGCAGCTCGCCTTGAATGAGTCGCCGAGCTCGGGAGTCTCTGCCAACCACGTCGGCCCGTACTGGTGCCACAGCTCGCTGGCGCGCACGCGTTTGGCGTCGAAGCCACCGACGATCGCGGCGTCGGCTGGCAGCAACGCGAGCGGATCGACGGGCAGAGCATCGCGTCGAGACGCCGACTGCCAGCACGCGGTAAGCGAGGCGACCACGGCCAGCGTCGAGACAGCGCGCACAGGATGTGGGTGTCACGGCACCAGCTCGGCGCTCCGAGCGCTATGATCGTGAACGTGGAGCGCGATGATTCGCTGCTGTTAGTCCCTGTCGAGCCCGCGGAGGCGCGATGACGGTCGCGACGTTACGGATCGCGATCGGTGGCGACGACGCCAAGCCGATCGTCGCGAACGTCGCGAACATCGATCGGACCGCGCCGCTCGATGCGCAGTTGCGCGAGGCGTCGGTCGTGCTCCGCCGCGTCCGGGATTCGTGGCAATGCGGCGGTCTGGTCGGTAAGCCGCCGAGCGATGCACCTGATGAGCCGGCCCTCGCTCAAAATGATGACGTCGCGCTTGTCATGCTGGTCGTGACGATGACCAGCGAGCCGCCGATTCCACCGATCGCGAGCGCGGATGATCTCGAGCGCGCACTCCAGGCGATCGCCCATCGGCCGGCGCACGAGCTCGCGGGAGTCATGATCTCGGCACAGTTGCTGTCGCGGGCCTCGGCGCTCGGGCGGTGGCCGCCGCCGGCGCTCGTCGAGCTGGCCCCGTCGATGGAAGGCAAGCGGCTGTGCGCGTTCTGCCACAAGCCGTTTGCTGCGGAGCTGACGACGTGCCCGGGTTGCGGCGCGCCGGGCTGAGCCAGCTGCCAGCGCGGACGTTCGCGCGATCGCTACTGAGGCGTTAGTACCCGACCCGCCGCCGATTCCCGGCGAGGCTCGGTGACAGTTTCGTCGCAGGCGACGCGGTATGATCGTCGCCATGCGGATCTCGATGCGAATCGGGTTGTTACTGATCGCGGCGTGCGGCACGAGCTCGCGCAAGCCGGGCAGCTGTGACGGTCCGTGCCCGGCGTCGAAGATCGATCACCTCGTGGTTGTCATCCAGGAGAACCACACGTTCGACACGTACTTCGGGAAATTTTGCACGGCTGCGACCGGCTCGAATCCGACCTGTAACGCAGGCCCGAGCTGCTGCGAGGCCGGGCCCGCGACCGATCCCAGCGGTGCGTCGCCCAAGGTTCTCGATGACACCGAGAACGGCACGTACGACCCCGACCACGCGCAGTCCTGCGAGTTGATGGAGGCCGACGGCGGGGCGATGGACAAGTACACCGCCGGCGTCATGGGCTGCTCGGACCCGCGCAACTTCGCGTACGCCGATCCTGCCGTGATCGCGCCGTACTGGCAGCTCGCGACCGACGGCGCTCTCGCCGATCGTTACTTTCAGCCGGTCTCGGGCCAAAGCTCGTCGAACGACATGTACTTCGCGCGTTCGCAGTACGTGTTCCTCGACAACACGTACGAGCCGCCCGCGGTCGGCGCGCAGTGCAGCCTGATCGTCGGTCCGATGACGTTCACCGATCCGACGATCGGCGATCTGCTCGATGCCGCCGGCGTGTCGTGGTCGTTCTACGCAGAGGGCTACAACGCGATGGCGACCGCGACCAAGGCCGCGACCTGCCCGAAGGCGCCGACCGATTGCCCGTTCGGCGTCGGCATCTATCCGTGCGTGTTCGATCCCGATGACGATCCGTTCGAGTTCTACCCGAACTTCACCGACAACCCGAAGGTGCTGCGCGACTACACCAAGCTCGCCGACGACCTCAAGAACAACACGTTGCCGCAGGTCGTGTTCGTCAAAGGCCTCGGCTACCACACCGAGCATCCGGGTGAAGGCACCACCGTGAGCGACGGCGAAACATTCGTCACCGACGTGATCGACGCGATTCAAGCGAGCGACTACGCGCCCGATACGCTCGTACTGGTGACCTGGGATGAAGGCGGCGGCTTCTTCGATCACATCGCACCGCCCGGCAACGGAGCGGTCGATGGCCAGCCATACGGCACGCGCATCCCGCTGCTCGCGGTCGGCCCGTTCGCCGCCTCCGGCACGATCTCGCACGTGCAGATGGAGCACTCGTCGATCGTCCGTTTCATCGAATGGAACTGGCAGACCAGCGACCTCGGCGGTCGCGACCAATCCGTCGCAAACATCGGCAGCATGCTCGACCCGAGCGCCAACGGCCCGGACTAGGGACGCTGTCGCTTTTGTCAACTTGCGGGTGGTGACGGGCCCGCCATCTTGTTGGATTACTTTGACAAAATTGGTGACGCTGTCGCTTTTGTCAACTTGCGGCCCGGCGTAGTGGGGACGATCCGACGGGCGTATGTCACCGAGCTGATACGTCGTGCGCGAGCCGCCGGGCGTGAACCGCGGCTCCAGCTTCGATGAAAAAATCTCGCACTCCCACCGCGCCGCCGCCGCGCGACCCCGTCGTCCTCACCCAAGACCAGCTCGCCGCGATGACCGGCGGCGGCCATCGCATGAAGAACTTCGGCCAGAACAACGCGCCTTAGAGCGTCTTCAAGTACTCGATGACATCGGCCGCACCGCGCGCGCCGAGGTCGGCGAGAAACGGATGGCCAAGGACCGAGAACCCGGGCTTCGTGCCGTCTTCGACGTAGTCGCCAGCAGCTGGCGTTGCGTTCGCCGCGCGAGTCGCGATCCCGATCGCGGCGATGTCATACGGCGCGTCGAGCGCGTAGATCACGTGATCCGCGCGTTGCGCCGGCGGGGTCGCCATCACCGCGAGGCTCGCCCATTGACCAGCGTGGCCGTACGGTCCGCGCGCCCACACGTTGGTCAACACCGGCGGCACGTAGCCGGTGCTGCGCGCGAACGTCGTGTAGCCGCGCGTCAGCTCGCGATCGTTAGCAGCCGCCTCGAACGTCGCGGTCGGTGCGGCCATCCGCGCCGGATCGGTGCCGACGTCGGCGATCGCGATGACGTGGTCGGTGTAGTCGCGCACGCGTCCGTCGTCTCCGTACGTGCCGTGGCACGGCGCGCAGTTGCCGTCGAACGCCTTGCGGCCACGCGCAGCCGCCGCGCGATCGATCTTGCCGGGGAACGCGGGTCGCGGCGCGGGCTGGCGCAGATAGGCGCCGAGGCTCGCTCCCTGAAACGGATGGCGCTCGAGCCAGGCCGCACGCAAGCCGATCGCGACATCGGCCTCGACGACCTGCAGATCCATCGAGCCTTGGCCAGAGCCATCCCACGACAGCGACGTGCGCTGCGCGAAGCCGATGACATCGGGGATCTTCGCCCAGCCGATGTCGGCCTCGTGTTGCACCGGATGATGCGTCAGCAACTGGAGCGTCAGCGCGAAGCTCTCGATCGTCGCGACCCGGCCCGGCGGATCCGCGGCGGTGCGCTCGACGAGGTCCTTGTGGTCGCCGGCGCGCTTGCCGATCGCGGTGATCGTCGCGGCGACGAGCGTATCGGCATAGGTGTCGGGCCATTCGATGTGGTGCTCGGCCGCCGCCTCGCGCGCGAGCTTCGCGATGTGCTCGGGCGTGAGCTCGCGCTCCATCGCGACCTCGACCCATGCGCGATCGTAAGCGTGAACTCGCACGCGCTTGTTGCCGAGCCCGATGATCACGTCGTTGCCGACCTTCTCGGCGTGACACAGCGAGCAGTTCGTGACGATGAACGGCACCCGCGTGCCGGGATCGACGGTCAGGTGCATCCCCAACGGCAGACCCTCGCGCAGAT
>CAZDGY010000488.1:0-5385 GCA_964504685.1 uncultured Kofleriaceae bacterium
CCGGAGATGGCCGCGCCGTTCAGTTCTACCTTGGCCATCAGCGCTGCTCCTTTTGATTCGGCTCGCCGGTTCCGGCCGTGATCAGCCGGCGCAGGCTGTCGAGGTAGAACGCCCAGGCGCCGGAGCAGTCACCATAGCATTCGATCTTCGGCACGAGCCCGACGTGGGTGAACCGGACCTCGGTCTTGCCGGCCCGCTCGCGGATCTCGAATACGACATCGGTGCCGTCCCACTCCGACTTGTCCTTCACGAAGTTGATGTCGGCGTCGACGATGTGCCACACGACCTTTTCGCCCGGCACGAGCTCGGTGATCGCGTGCTTCGACCGGTGGAGGCTCTGGTAGCGGAACGTGAACTCCGCGCCGAGCCGGTCGGTGTCGCCGTCGATGTTCTCCGACCACCAGCCGCGCACGTCGTTGATCGCCGCGAACACCTGCGCGGGCGACTCGTCGACGATGAACGACTTCGTGTAGTCGTTCGCGACTGCGCGGCTCAGGCCTTCGAGGTGGTAGGTCCAGCCGTCGCGGCACGCCTCGTAGCAGTCGCACGCCGGCTCGAGCCCGACGTGCGTGAAGCGCAGCTCGGTGCCCGCGGCGACGCTCGCGAGCTCGAACGTGATGTCGGTGCCGGTCCACTCGTTCGGATCGGCGAAGTTCGTGAAGCTGTCGGTCACGTGCCAGACGACTCTCTGGTTCGGCACGTAGGTAGTGACCTCGTGGCTCACCCGGAACGTCTCGCCGTAGCGATACGTGAACTTCGCGCCGAGCGCATCGGCGCGTCCTTCGATCTCACCGCCTGCCCACCACGCGCGGGGGGCGTTGATCATCCGAAATACCTGCTCTGTGCTCTGCGCGATCGTCATGGTCTTCGTGAAGTTATTCATGGGAACCTGCCTTTCACGAGAGCGACGATCCACGCGGTCGATTTCCTACATTGGCCGTAACATCGCGATAAATGACCATCTGCCGCGCCACGGCGCATCCGGCGTTGAGGTGGGTCTACGCTGAAGATCATGCGCCGCCGGCTAACGAGGCCAGCTTGCTTCGAGCTCGCCGTACGTCGCGCTGGGTTCGAGACAGAACTCGATCGCCCGCGCGAAGTTCCAGCGATCGCGTTTGTGCGCTTGCAGAACCGAAGCAGCCCACGACAAGCATATTCCGGTGTCCGGATCGCGATCGGTGGCTGCGAGGACGCGCTCGGGCAGTGACGTGTCATGCAGCGGAGTTCGATCGGAGCCCGGCGCGCCAAGGCACGACAGCAGAACGTTCGCGCGCGCTTCTTGGAGACAGTCCAATTCGTCAGGCGAGTCTGCGCTCTCGTCGACCGACGAAGACTTCGCCCGCGCTCGGCAGTCCGGGTCGGAAGCATTCAACGCGCTGTTCGGGGAAAACAACGGCGCACACTCCTTAGTCGCGCGAAGCTTCGTGAAGATCTCGCGACAGCGCTCGCCCGAAACCGTCTTCGCGACGTCGTCGGAGCACGTCATTCCGTCGCGTCTCACCGCCGGCAACGTGCGAATCGAGAGGTGGCCATCGGCCGAGCCTTCGAGCAGCGTCGCTTCTTGGGGCGGATCGATCGTCGACCCGACAATGAGCTCGGGCACCGTTCGTCCGGCGAGCTCTTGCTCGCGCATCGCTGCGAGATGCGTATGGGCGCTGACGACACCCCACAGTCGAGCTCCCAACCCCTCGGCAAGTCGCTCGAGCTTTCGGCGCGACCGCTTCGTCCATTGATCGATTGGGTGATGACCGAAGATGATCACCCGGCCGTCGGGGAAATGCGCGAGCGTCGACTGCACCCAATCGAGCTGCGCATCGGAGATTCCACCCTGCGTACCAGCGATCCCAACGCTGTCCCACGGCACGTCGGTGGTATCGAGGAATACGCCGACGACCGCTTTATCGTCGACCCTTCCGAGGGTCGTGACGGTGGCCAAGAAACCTTCATTCGAGCTCGTGAATCGGCCAGCTCGCGTCGGCATTATCGCCCGGAGCTTGTCTCGCGCGATCTCCGGGCCGAGTCGACCGCCGGGACACGCGTCGGTCCAATCGGGGTGCCACGCGAGATTGCCGAGAAACGCGACGTCGTGATTTCCCGGAATCACGGCGGCGAGGTTATCGAGGCCGAATCGGGGCACGAGCGCGATGAACCGATCGATCTCCGAGATGCAACCGACGTCCGCGCTGTCGCCGAGGTGCGCCCACTGCAGACCGGGATAGCGCTTGCGCAGGTCTTGATAGACGTCCGCGAACGCTCTGAACGTTACCGCCGACAACAGGTCGAGCTCGACCGGCCGCACGGAGACCGGCACCGCGCGATCGACGACCTCCATGTGGAAGCCGGATCGCTTTCCATCGAGCGCGTGAAACTGATTGTCCGAAACGATGAACAGCGCAAAGCCTGGCGCCGGGGTATCGGCCGGCGCGCACGTCTGCCACGCCAAAGTGCGGTTCGACCGATTCTGGAGCGATGCCTGGTGACCTGGCTTGAGCGCATGCAACGGCACCATGATCGCGACGCCGACCGCGGCCGCAGCGATCAATCGATCGACGAATCGAGTCCACGTCACATCCGTGCTCGAATCGGAGTGAACCGTGCGCTCCTTCCACAGGGACCATGCAGTTCTCGGCACCAGCCCAGCGAGTACCAGCGCGACGAGTGGCGCGAGCTGCTGCCACTGCTCTCGCGCGACGATGACAACGAGCGTGACGCCAGTGAGCGTGAGCATCGCCGGAACGAGCAAGCGCCACCACAGGATCTTGCCGCGCACCCCGTAGGTCAGGCTCGTCATCGCGAGCGGACCGATGAGCACGATGGTGAGGATGCCGACGATCTGGGTCCAGAACGCCGGCGCCCACCAGATAACGAGCGTAAGCCACGTGAACAGCGCTTCGAGCTGGCCTGCGCTGCGGTTCAGCTGAACGATCAGTCGCGACGCGATTCGCACAGCCGGTTTTGTCGATTGATCGTGAACCGCGAGCAGCAGCAGCGCGGTAGCCGCGTTGGCGAAACCGAGCATCACCGGATGCGACGTAATCAGCCCGAGCGCTGCGAATACCAGCGACCTGAGGACGTACGTCACTTCTAGGACGTTCGCGTGGGTGTGCTCGAGCAACGACGAGACGATTCCTCCGAGCACCACGACACAGCCGGCTTTGATCCACTCCGCCTTCGCGAACGCGCGCGCTTCGTCGGACTGCCTCGGCGTCGCCGGCGATTTCGCGGGTCGGTGCTTGGTCTTGCGTGGGCGGCGATCTCTGGTCATTCAACGAGCCATTGCGATGAGAGCACGCAAGACAGCACTGGTGGCATCAACGCGCAACGCGTCGACGGGGGATACTACGCTGTCGTGAAGCCGCGAAGACTCGGGGTCGTTGTGGGTGTGGTCGCGCTGGTCGCGACCCGCACGCAGACGAGAAGGCGAGCGGCAGCGGCAACGCTGGCTTGGCCAACAAGGTCGCGCGCGAGCGCGTCGATGCGCGCACGCTCGAGCGTGCGTCGATCGCGGGGGCGATTCGCGACGACGACGGCAAGCCGATCGCCGGCGCACGCGTGTGCGCGGATGCATCGTCGCCGGATCTCCCGCACGAGCTCGTCCGTGATCCGCGCTGCACCGCGACCGACGCAAGCGGCACCTACCTGATCGCGAACCTGTTCGTCGCCAAATACAACGTCGCCGCGATGGCGCCGTGGTCCTTGGTCACGCCGGATCCATCCTCGAGTCGGATGGCAAAGCTGTTTGCACGACGGCAGATCGCCTGCCTCGCACCGGTCGCGAACGACGGCGGCCTCCGCGGACGTGGGCGCAAGCGTCGCCGATGCCGCGCGAGCAGCCGGCGACGACCTCGGCCCGGCGTCCCCGTGCTAGTCGAGCCTGACCGCATCGAGCACGGCGGCGAGGCGTTCGAACTCAGCGTCATCGCACGGGGCTTGCCAGTGAACGCCACCCTGGTAAAAGTCGCAGGTCGACGCCGGCGCATCCGGCGGCTTGGCGTTCAGAGCCGACGCCTTTCGTGCCGCGGCGCCGTTCATCCATTTCTGGAGCATCGCAAGATCTAGACCGGCGAACGTGTCTTCGGAGAACTCGCAGGTCACGGTCGCTGCCGTCTGCGTCACGCTCATACGCTTGATCGCTTCACCTAGCTCGGGCGGTGCCAGCGCGGAGTCGACCGCTCCTTCCCTGATCCGCGCAGCGGCAACCGCGGCGTCGTGGGCGTTCGCATATTGTGCGATCACGCGCCCCGCGAGCGACGGGACCTGATCGATGACGAACTCATAGCTCGCGGTCGGAACGCCGAACAGGCCGGTGAGGAGCGCATCGCTTGACCAGCTCGCGAGCGGCGCGCTCGGCAGCGCGGCCAGCCGATCTTGCCATGCGCGCGCGACGTCGGGCGCATTCGCGTTCAACGCGTTTACGACCTTGGCCCGGCTGCCCACGATGATCACCGACCCGCGCCACGCGGCGTATACCGTGCCCGCCTTCCCGGCGTCGACCACGAGGAGCTCGCCGTCGTGGTCGATGCGAACCGGGAGTGCCTTGGCGAGCGCGGCCGGGAGACAGCGCTCGACTTCGTCGCGCGGCAACGTCCCCTCGAAGATGAAGTAGCTGCCGTTGCTGGGCAGCTGGAGTTGATAGCCGACGTCGATCGCGGCACGCAGCTTGGTCCAGCACGTCGGCGGCGACGGCAGCAGGCTCGAGACGTAGCTGACCAGCGGAAAGTCCTGCGAGGAGCCGCGCAACACGCCGGTGACCGTGGGCGTGAAGAACGTCGTTGGCTCCGGCGGCAGCTCGCCGGCGAGCTGGTGCGTCGGGCTCGCGGGCTCGTGCGACGAGCAGCCGACGATCGCCGCGAGCACGGCGCCCCAACACAGGCGTGACCACATATCGCGCGCCACCGTAGCATCGCGCGCGGCTCGACGATGGCGGCATCCGTGCCGCAGCGGCGTTACATCGACGTTGCACGCGGCCGTGGCGGCGGCGAGAACGTCGAACGCGCCCGGCACGTTCTCGCGCATCCGGTTCACGCCGAGATGTTGCCCGCGAGGTGATGATCTCCTGGACCCAGCGTTTCGCCTGCGCCTTGGTCAGAAGGCTCGCTAACTTCGATGCGCGTACGGTCTTTGCGTTTCCCTGATCGTTTTCGAGTACAAGGCCGCCCGGCCGCGAGGGACTAACTCGCTCCATTCCATGCCCAGAGAAGTGCGGCATCGCCCCGGTCAAGACCGAGGACGACGACGGCGTGCGCCCGTACGCGATCGATCCGGAGATCGCGCAGCGGCTGTGGGCGTGGAGCGAGCGCTGGCTCTAAGGGGCTCTAAGGGCAATGCCCATCAGTTACGGCTAAGCCCTCGACGAGAATCCGGAATTCGGGAAGTTAGGACGAG
>CAZDGY010000489.1:0-5384 GCA_964504685.1 uncultured Kofleriaceae bacterium
GCCGAGCAGCAGATTCGCGAGCTCGACATTCGACCACCGGATCCGACCGCGCAGACCAGCGCGCTGTCGGGCGGCAATCAGCAAAAGATCGTGATCGGGCGCGAGCTGTCGCGACCGGGGCTCGCGTGCGTAGTCGCGGCACAACCGACGCGCGGCGTCGACGTCGGCGCGGTGATCAAGATCCACGATCGTTTGCGGGCGGCAGCAGCGGCGGGTGCCGGCGTGCTCGTCGTCTCGGCCGATCTCGACGAGCTGCTCGCGTTGTGCCATCGCGCCGTCGTGCTGCTGCGCGGTCGGATCGTCGGCGAGCGCGGCGGCGAGGCTTTGCGGTCAGCGGATGCGCGCGATGCGATCGGCGCGATGATGACGGGGGTGGCGTGAAGCGCGAGCTCCAGGCGGTCGCGATCGCAGTGCTCGCGTCGATCGCGGTCGGCAGCGTGCTCATGCTGATCGTCGGGCGTTCGCCGGCGGAGGTGTGGTGGACGATGATCGTCGAGACGCTCGGCGATCGGTTCGGGCTCGGCCAAGTGCTGTACAAGGCGACCGGCCTCGCGCTGACCGGGCTCGCGGTCGCGCTCGCGCTCGATGTCGGGTTGTTCAACATCGGAGCCGAAGCGCAGCTCGGTGCCGGCGTGCTCGCGTGTGCGGTCGTCGGCACGGCGTTGCCGGTGGGCACGCCCGCGATCGTCGCGATTCCGGCGTGTCTGGTCGCCGCGGCCGGAGCCGGCGCTGCGATCGGCGCTGCGATCGGAGCGCTGCGCGCCTATCGCGGTGCGCACGAAGTGATCACGTCGATTATGTTCAACGCGATCATCGCTGGGGTGACGCTGTGGCTCGGCAACAGCTACGTGTTTCGCGCTGGCACGACGACCGGCGCGCCGATCGTGCCCGGCGCCGAGCTGCCGCAATTGCCGCTCGCCGGCAGCGCGGCGAATGCGGCGATCGCGCTCGCAGCGGTCGCGGTCGGCGCGATGTGGTGGCTGCGCGAGCGGTCGGTGTGGGGCAGCGCCTGGCGCGCGGTCGGTCGCGATCCGGACGCCGCGCGCGCGGTCGGCATTTCGGTCGAGCGGGTGCGGTTGCTCGCGATGACCGGCTCGGGTGCGCTCGCCGGCCTCGCCGCCGCGAACTTTGTCATGGGCGACAAGCATGCGTTCGAGCAAGGGCTTGGTAGTGGCACCGGCATCCTCGGCATCGTCGCGGCGCTGCTCGGTCGCGTCCATCCGGTCGGCATCGTCGTCGCATCGCTCGGGCTCGGCTTCCTGTCGGCCGGCGGCTTGGCGGTTTCGCGCCTGGTGCCGCGAGAGGTCAGCGAAGTGCTGCAGGGCGTGGTGCTGCTCGCGGTCGCCGCGGCGGTGCCGTACGTGCAACGTCAGGCGGCCTCGTCGTGAGCGACTTTCTCGAGCTGTTCGCCCGGGTGATTCCAAACGCAGTGCCATACGTGCTCGCGGCTTTGTGCGGCGTGGTGACCGAACGCTCGGGGCTCATCGATCTCGCGCTCGAAGCGAAGCTGCTGTTCGGCGCATTCGCAGCGGCGGCGATCGCGTACGCGACCGGATCGCTCTATCTCGGCATCGCCGCCGGCGCAGTCGCGGGCGCGATCGTTGCGGCGGTGCAAACCGGGTTCGCGCTGACGCTGCGCGCCGATCAGATCGTCGTCGGCATCGGGCTCAACATCGTCGCGTTCGCCGGGACGCGCTTGTTGTTGCAGCTCGTCTATCACGAGGGCGCGAACTCACCGCAGATCGTCGGCTTCGGGAGCGCGTTGCTCGCGAATCCCGCGGTCTGGATCGCGGCGATCGCAGCGGTCGCGGTGCCGTTCGCGTTGACGCGCACGCGCTGGGGGCTGCGCCTGCGCGCTGCGGGAGATCGCCCCGATGCGTTGCGTGCCGCGGGCGTCTCGCCGGCGCGTGCTCGTTTGTGGGCGGCGATGATCGGCGGTGCGCTCGCCGGCGTCGGTGGCGCGCACCTATCGCTGCGCGGTACCGGGTTCGTCTCGGACATGTCGAACGGCCGCGGCTACATGGCGCTCGCGATGGTCATCCTCGCCGGCTGGCGACCGGGCATCGCGGCACTCGCATGCGTCGGCGTCGCGATCGCGGAGACGGTCAGTCACATGCTGCAAAACGCGTACGGTCGGGAGATTCCGCCGGATCTCGTTGTCCTGTTGCCGTACGTCGTGACGCTCGCCGTGCTCGCGATCTTCGGCGGGCGGGGCCAGCCACCGAAAGCGCTCGGTAAGATCGAAGGCTGAGGTAAGCTTTTCGCTCCGATGGCGTATCGCGAGGACCTGACGAAGACGGTGTTCGGCGACCTCCGCGAGCGGCCGGAGCAGGTCTACAAGGTCCAGACCGAGTCGAGCACGTACTACGTCGCATTTCACAAAGACCGCGAGCGGCGTTACGTCGTCGTGCGTGGCGCGGCCGGCGGCGATCGCGAGCACGTCGTCGTCCGCGACAGCGAGCCGCGCGTCGGATCGCGCTCGATGTTCGACGTGCCGGTCGAGCAGTGGATCGGGCAAGCGATGGAAGTCGCGACCGTGCGGACGAGTCGGATCGTTTCGGTCTCGTCGGTCAACCCGACCGTGCCGATCCCAGGCGGGCAGGGCGCGGCGCTTGCGGCCGGCGGCTTGATGTCTACGCCGGGGATGGCTCCAGGGATGGCGCACGGCACGCGGATCGGCGGCGGCAACGTCGCACATCAGGTCGTCGTCGCGCAGAACGCGGTGCCGTATCCCGAGCGGACGATTCGCCACGCCGAAGACGCCGCCGCGATGCTGCGATCGGTCGCGCGGCGCGGCCGGCTGTTCGATGACATCGCCGGCGATCCGAGCATGCGCTCGCGGCTCGAGCGCTCGCTCGCTGATTGCGCGGCGCTGCTCGAGCAGATCCGCAAGGTCGCGAAGTAGCGCGTTACATCTGGTCAGGCGCGACGATGCCGAGCAGCGCCAGACCTTCGCGCAACACGCGCTGGACCGCAGCGGCGAGCGCGAGTCGGGCGCGCCGCGTCGCCGGGTCGTCGCACAGCACGCGTAGTGCCGCATCGTCGTTGCCCATCGTGTACCAGCGCGAGTAGTCGGCGGCGAGCTCGAGCAAGTAGTGCGCGATGACGTGCGGCTCGCAAGCGTCGCCGGCGCGCACGACCGCGTCGGGAAATTCATAGAGACGGCGCGTGACCGCCCACTCGGCGTCGGTCGCGAGCTTCGTGAAGTCGATGCCGTCGGAGCTCGCGATCACCTCGCCCGCCTTGCGCGCGAGCGACGCACAGCGCGCGTGGCTGTATTGCAAGTACGGTCCGGAGTCGCCCTCGATCGACACCGCCTTGTCGAGGTCGAAGTCGACGTCCTTCTCGCGCTGCGACGCAAGGTTCGCGAAGATCACCGCGCCGATGCCGAAGTCGCGCGCGGTCTGCTCGACTTGCGCCGGCGACATCTCGGGATTCTTCGCGGCGATCCGCTCGCGCACTTCGTCGGCGGCGATGTCGAACACCTGCTTCATCAGCACGACGTTGCCGAGCCGCGTGCTCGTCTTCTTGCCGCCGAGCCGGACCAGGCCGTACGGCACGTGCTGGCAGCGCGCGGCCCATTCGTGGCCCATCTTCGCGAGCAGCTTGAACAGCTGGCGGAAGTGCAGCGCCTGGCCGCGATCGACCACGTATAGCGAGCGCGTGAAATGAAACGTCGCCCAGCGATACTCCGCCGCGGCGACGTCGCGCGTCGCGTACAGCGTCGTGCCGTCCTTCGTCATCATCAAGATCGGCGTCTTCTCGCCCTCGAGCTCGACGACTTGCGCGCCTTCACTCTCGACGAGCAGCGGCCCGAGCTCTTTGAGCACGCGCGGCATGTCGGGCTCGTACGCGCTCTCGCCACGAACCTCGTCGTACTCGATGCCGAGGAGCGCGTAGACCGACTCGAACTCGGCCCACGAGACCTCGCGAAACTTTTCCCACAACGCGCGGACCTCGGGCTCGCCGCTCTCGAGCCGCTTGAACCACGCGCGGCCTTCTTGCTCGAGCGTCGGATCCGCCTTCGCCGCCTCGCGGAACTTGACGTACAGCGCGTTGAGGCCGGTGACATCTATCGGATCGATCGCGCCCCACTTGTGCCACGCGGCGAGCAACATCCCGTGGGTCGTGCCCCAGTCGCCGAGAAAGTTGATGCCGACGACGCGGTAGCCGAGCGCGCGAAACGTCTGCGCGAGCGCGTGGCCGATCGTCGTGCCGCGGATGTGGTGGTAGGCGAGGTGCTTCGCGATGTTCGGCGAGCCGTAGTCGATGCAGATCGTTTGACCGGCGCCGAGTGTGCGCGGCAGCAGCGTGCCGGTCAGCGCCGCATCGACGAGCCAGCGCTCCGCCGCGGCGCGGTTCGCGCGAAAGTTCACGAACGGTCCGGCCGCGCTCGCGCTCGCGAGCAGCTCGGTCGGCTGAAACGCCGCCGCGATCGCCTGGGCGACCTGCGCGGGGCTCTGCTGCTTGGCCTTGGCGATCGCGAAGCAACCGATCGCGAGATCGCCGAGCTCGGGCCGCGGCGGCTGCTCGACCTTGAGGTCAGTCGGGGCAACCCCGGCGAACGAGGCGACCACCTGTGCCGCGGCGGCGTGCAAAGGCGTGTGGTGGGACGGCATCGGCGGCGAAAACTAGCACGCGAATGACGACGTAAATTCGGGCAGTTGGTTTGACCCGTCGGGAAATCGCCTGATATTCTGGGCTCGACGGTGGGGGCTCGTGCCCCGCTGGCGCTCTCGGAGGACCCAAGTGAGCAAGATCGTTTTGTGCGTGGATGACAGCGCGACGATGCAGCAAGTCGCTGACATCACCTTCCGCGGCACCGACTTCCAATACGTCGGCGCCCGGACCTATGACGAAGGTCTCGAGAAAGCCAAAGGCCAAAAGCCGAGCGTGATCCTCGCGGACGCGCAGATCGCCGGTAAGTCCGGTTACGACCTGTGCCTCGCGCTCAAGTCGGACCCGAAGACCGCCGACGTTCCGGTCGTGATCCTCGTCGGCAACAGCGCGCCGTACGACAACGCGAAGGGCACGCAGGTCGGCGCCGACGCGAACCTCCCCAAGCCGTGGGACACCCAGACGATGCTCGAGAAGATCGGCGAGATCGCCGGTAAGGGCGTCGTCGCGAAGCCGGGCGTTTCGTCCGCACCCGCGGCGGTCGTCGCCCCCGCGCCGGTCGCTGCTGCGCCGGTCGCCAAGCCCACGCCGAACGCCGGCATGGCTGCCGCGATGCCGCCGCGCTCGGCTACCATCATGGGAATGCCGACGATCAAGATGCCGGGTGGGGTCGCTCCCTCGGTTGCCCCGGCGCCGGCGAAGACCACGGTCATGGCCGTCCCGCCGATCTCCACCGGTCCGGCTTCCGGCCCGGCGCTGCGCCCACC
>CAZDGY010000490.1:0-5380 GCA_964504685.1 uncultured Kofleriaceae bacterium
AGCCGCTCGGCACGGTCGTCGAGTCGGTGAACAGCGCGAGGTGCAACGGCGGATCGTGCGCCGCGAGGCCGCTCGGATCGGAGTCGCCGAGTGCGGCGATCGTCGCGGTCTGATCGTTGTCGACGCTGACGCCGAGCGTGTCCGGGATCGCGGGGATCGAGCAACCGCTCGCGTTCGCGATGATCACGCGAACGTCGTACTTACCCACCGGGAGGTCGACGTAGGTCGTGACTGCCGCATACGTCAGGCCGTCTTGCACGCCGAGCGACGCGAGCACCGGAGCGCTGAACGCGGTGGTACCGGACGGCGCGAGGCAGAGGTCGACCGCGCGCAGGTCAGGCGACAGGTGAGCGACGCGGACGTGCGCGCGCGACGGGGTGCCGCCGACGACCGAGCACTGCGAGAGCAAGCCGTTTGCCGCCGCGTTGTCGACGCACAGCAACACGCGCAGCGGTGTGGTCGTCGAGCTGAGCTCGCCGATCGCAAACGCGGTCGCGATCGCACCGGCGGGGAGCACGGCGGGCTTGATCGACAGCGCATCGCTCAGCGAGCCGTGGGCGCGCGCGCTGATCTCGGCGCCGGAGATCGGCGCGGTCTCGATGTAGCCGCTGTCCGCAACCGCGGTGTCGCCATACGCGACGTCGGTGAACACCGACGTGAACACCGCTCCACCGCCGAGGCCGACGTCGACCGCCGGCGTGCCGGGCGACGCGTGGATGAACCGGAGCTTGGCTTGGCCGCTGTCGACTTGTGTGTCGTCGACGTAGGCGGCGATGCGAAGCGGCGTATCGGAGCCCAAGGTCGCGAGCCCTTCCGCCGCGAGCGTCACCGAGTCGCCGGGCGCGAGGCTCGGCAGGTTCGTGAAATCGGCGAGCCCACCGAGCGAGGTCTTGCAGTCGGCGGAACCCGGCGGGACCAGGCGGACGTCGTAGGTGTCGGCGGCGAGATCGAAGTACTTCGTCGCGCTGCCATACGACAGGCCGGTCGCGAGCCCGTTGGTCGCGAGGATCGGGCCGATGAACGCGGTGTCGCCGTGGGGCGCGACGCAGAAGTCGACGCTCGGCGCGTCCGGCGACAAGTGGGCGACGCGGACGTGCGCGTCACCGGTATTGACGCTGGCGTCGCAGCCGGTGAGCGCGATGGCGAGAGCGAGGGCGAACGAAGTAGGGAACGTGGTGCGATCAGGCATCGAGTGTCCTCCTGGCCCCTCACTTCGCGAGCCGCGGAGAACTGGATGCAGAAACTTTGGCGTGGTCGACGGCAGCGGCCAAGGTGGCGTTTGCGTTCGCGTTCACGTCGACGCCGATGTCTACGGCTGTCCCGCGACCGGTGGCTCGACGAGCAACCCGTGAGCCTTGGCTTGGCGATCGGAGACGCCGGCGACCAGCGGCATCGCTTTGGCGATAATCCGGTCCATCGCGATCCCGAGCGCCCGCGCCAAGCCGGCCGGGGTTTGGGCGCCGAGCGGCTCTCGCTCGTCGAACGGATGCGACCACAGGATCTCGCCGGTCTTGGGATCGGTCAGCGTCAGCTCGATCGCGACGTGGCCGAGCCAGCTGGTCTTCGATGCATCGATCTCTTCGATCGCGATAACGCGTCCACCGAGCACGACCGCGGTATCGGCCACCGAGTCGCGCACGACCGCGCGAAACTTGCCGCTCCTGCTCAGCGCTTGCTGCAAGTAGCTGCTCACCATCGCGCCGGGCGTCGTGCTCCATCGATGATATTGGTAGTAGTCGAGCCGCACCGGGTCGACGCGATAGACGATCCGCTCGTCGTCATATGCGCCTTCGGCGACCAGCGGCTCGACCGCGAGCACGCTGCCGGTGGTCGCAGGCGGCTCCGCGGCCGACGGCGGAGCGAGTTGATAGTAGCGGGTCTGCGTGGCGGCGCCGGCACACGCGGTCAGCACACACGCGATGGCGAGTTGCGAGATCTTCATGGCAGCTTCCGTTCCGGCTGCTCGGACGAGAACAGCAGACGCGAGGGTCGCTCGTGGAGCTCGCGCGCGAGGTCCTTGAACGTGCGCGACGCTTGGCGAAAATCCGCCATCGCCGACTGCAATGTCGACTCGTTGCCGTGGACCACGCCGCGCAAGTCGCCGATCAACGAATTCGCATTGCCGACGAGGCCGGCCACCTGCGTGTCCATAATCGTCGATGCGCTGCGCGTTGCGGTCGCGATCGAGTCCAGCGACTGCTTGAGCGACTCGCGGTTCTCCGCGACCATCGTCTTCACCGCCGCCGAGGCCTCCGCCAGGTTTGCCGACGCGGTGCGCGTGCTGTGGACGATCGCGAGGATCTCTTGCGGTTCGCTGATCGCGCTCAAGTTCGCCATCACGCGGTTCGCACCCATCACGACCTGATTCGCGGTCTCCATCAGCCGGCCTGATTCGTCGGCGAGCATTTCGGCGCGCTTCTCGAGCTTGTCGAGCGTGCCGAGGCCGGCGACGATCGCGCTGTCGGGCGTAGCCGCTGGCGATTGGAGCGATCCACCTCGCAGGTCGACCTCTTTGAGCCCTGTGATCCCCGCGAAGCTCAGGTATGCGTGCGTGTCGCGGCGTACCGGCGTGCCACTCTCGACCGCGATCTCGACGCGGACCTTGCTCAGGTTAGTCGGCGCGATCTTCATGCCGGTCACGCTGCCGACTTGAATTCCGTTGAGGTACACGACCGCGCCGGTCTCGAGCCCGATCACGCTGTCGTCGAACTCGACGTAGTAGTGATCGCGATGCTTCCAGAAATGGACGCCGCCGAAGACGAACACCACGATGGCGACGAGGGCGCCGGTGGCGAGAGCGAAGGCCCCAACGCGGAAGTGGTGGCGTCTATCTGTCATGACGTTCTCTCTTGCGAGTGAGGGCTGGATCCATGGCGGTCGACCGCGACCCGATGGAAGAAGTTGTAGACGTCCGCGCTGGTGGAGCACTCGAGCTCCGCGATCGTGCCCGTCGCCATCACGCGACCGCGGCCGAACATCACGGCGCGGTCGGCGATCGCGCGAATGCTGTCGAGCTCGTGACTGACGACGACGATCGTGACCCCGAGCGCGTCGCGGAGCTGACACAGCGTTTCGTCGATGCCTGCGGCGGCGACCGGATCGAGACCGGCAGAGGGCTCGTCGCAGAAGATGATCTCTGGATCGAGGATCGACGCGCGAGCGAGTGCCGCGCGCTTGCGTTGTCCGCCCGACAGCTGGCTTGGCAAGCGCTTGTCGACCCCTGCGAGTCCGACCAAGCCGAGCTTGATGCGAGCCATCTCGCCGATGATCGATTCAGGAAGCTTGGTGAGCTCGCGCAGCGGCAAGGCGACGTTGTCGACGATCGTCAAGGCACCGAACAACGCATCCTGTTGGAACGCCATGCCGGTGCGACGGAGCAACACGCGGCGCGCCTCGGCGTCGAGTGCATAAAGGTCTTCGCCGAGCAGACGCACTTCGCCAGCGAGTGGCTGCTGCAAGCCGGTGATCGCGCGCAGCAACGTCGACTTGCCGCAGCCTGATCCGCCGAGCAGCGTCACGATCGTGCCGCGAGCGATCGCCAGATCGACCCCGGTCAATACCGGGACGCCGTCGTAGCCAACGCTCACGCCGTGACAGGACAACATGACGTCACCTTCCGTCACGTCGTCGCTCCGATCGTCGAGAAGATCGCATCGACCAAAATGATGAAGAAGATGCTGACGACCACGGTGCGCGTCGTCGCGGCACCGACGCTGCTCGCGTCGCCGTCGGCGCGCATCCCGAAGTGACTGCCGGTGAAGCCGATGATCCAGGCGAACGCGACGCTCTTGCCGATGCCGTGCGCGAAGTCGCCGAGGGTCACCCGGGCGACCACGCGGTCCCAGGACACGCTTACCGGCATGTGGAGCGCGAGCGCCATCACGAGCAGTCCGCCGGCGATTCCGAGAAACATCGACATCAACGTGAGCGCGGGTTGCACGAGCGTCAGCGAGATCAACCGCGGGAGCAGCAAGAACCTCGTCGGGCTGACTCCCATCGCGCTCAGCGCATCGATCTCGTCGCGAACGCGCATCGTGCCGAGCTCGGCGGCGATCGCGGCGCCGGTGCGACCGGTCAAGATGATCGCGGTCATCATCGGCCCGAACTCGCGCACCATCGCGACGCCGATCATGTCCGCGGCGTACACCCCGGCGCCGAATTGTCGTAGCTGGACGACCGCCTGGAACGCGAGCGTCATGCCGAGCAGCATCCCGAGCATGCCGACGATACCGACCGCGCCGACGCCCATCGTCGCGGTCTGGTAGACCACCGAGCCTTTCGGCAGCCGCTTCTTACCGATGACGACCTGGAACAATTGCCGCCCGGTATCGGCGAGCAACGCGAAGAACTCGCCGGCGGCTTTCCAGTACTCGACCAGCGCCTCGCCGAACCGCGCGATCCAGCCGGACTCGTCGGCATCAGGAGTTAACGCCGGAGCATCGCGTGCCGGCGTCAGATCGAGCGCGGCGCGATGGAGCTCGCTGAGATGCGCGACGTCGAATCGCTTGCCACCGCGCTCCATGAGTCGAGCACCGAGCGACACCACCGCGACACCCGACGAGTCGAGTCGACCGGCTTCGGCGAAGTCGACGATCACGGTCTTGATGTCGCGTCGCCGTGCAACTCCTCGAAGTTGCCCGTACAGCTGCGCCGCGGTCGGGATGATGATGTCGCCGCGGACGCGAACGGTCGCCGTTCGAGTCTTCCGGTCCAAATCGGTGAACGCGACGAGCACGGGCAGTGCGAGTGCAAGAATGCGCGCACTCTCCGACTCGTCGTTCGGTCGAGGAAGCTCTGGTAAGTCCACGGCCGGCGTGTAGGTGAGCGATCCGGCGCAGTCACACCGCGCTAGTTCGCTCGTCGAGACAGGCGAGCACGGACAGCCATGGCCATCTCCGGTATCGTTAGGGTGTGCACTGGTGGAGTCGCGCGAGTGTCCTGGTGCTCGTACTCGGACCGCTCGGCTGCATTCGCGACAACTTGGTCTCGTGTGGCGCCAACCTGTGCCCCGCAAGTCAGGTTTGCGTCGCGGGCGATGTCTGCGCGAACCAAGATCAGATCACTGCGTGTATGGGGTTGGCCGACGGCGCGCCGTGTACCCCGACGACGAGCGCGCCCGGAACCTGCCAAGATGGCGTGTGCGTGCAGTTCTGCGGCGACGGCGTCGTCGAAGCCGGTGAGCAGTGCGACGACGGCAACACGAACCCAGCCGACGGTTGCGATGCGTGCACGCTCACGACGTGGACCGCGACCGCGGTGATCGGCGGCCAGCTCCAAGACGCGACGATGGTCGCGCTCGACGGGCCGGCCGGCATCGCAGCGGACCGCCATGGTGACGTCTACATCGCCGATGTTCAGAGCAACACGATCCGCAAGCTGG
>CAZDGY010000491.1:0-5377 GCA_964504685.1 uncultured Kofleriaceae bacterium
GATTCCGACAAGGCATGCGGCGAGCGCGGAGCTAAGGCCCGCGAGCTCGAGCCAACTGCGCAGCTCGCGATGTTCGAACACACCGGCGTCTCGCAGCTCCGTCCGTAAGGTGCCGAGCTCAGCTGACATCTCGGCGAACATCGCCGATCTACGGTCAGATTGCCGACCTGGCCCTGTCATGAATCGGTCACCAAGATCGCCCCATGATGACGCTGATTCTTTACATTCGTGTGTCAACTAACCGCCCTAAATCATTACAGCGCGTGGCAGACTACGTGCTCGACGCCTGAAGTACCCGGCTGGTACCGTTCGCACGCTCATGACTGCAGTGTTCGAAGTCATCGGCATCTCGCCCCTGGACCGCCCCGATCCCGGGTTGGTCGCGGCTGCGTGCGACGCCGGTGCGCTCGGTGTGCTCGATCTCGGCCGCGACCCGATCGAGGCGGAGCGTGCGCTCGCGGCGCTGGCGCGACGTCTGCCGGGCGGATTTGGCGTTCGTGTCCCCGAGGGCGCTTCAGCTCCCGAGCTGCCGCCTCAGGTCCACACCGTGATCGTCGAGTCGGTCGCCGACCTGGCGCGATTTGCCGATCACCGCGTCTATGTCCAGGTCACGTCGGAAGCGGAAGCTCGGGCGGCGATCGCGGCGCGCGCGGCAGGCGTGATCGCGAAGGGCCACGAAGCCGGCGGTCGAGTCGGCGAAGAGACCACGTTCGTGCTCGTCCAGCGCCTGGTCGCCGCACTCGAAGTTCCGGTCTGGGCGCAAGGCGGCATCGGGCTCCATACCGCGGCGGCGTGCATCGCCGGCGGCGCGGCCGGCGTCGTGCTCGATTCGCAGCTCGCGCTGGTTCGCGAATCGTCACTCGCGGCGCCGATCAAGTCCGCGATCGCGGCGATGGACGGCAGCGAGACCACGGTGCTCGCCGGTTATCGCGTGTTCACTCGGCCCGATCTTCCGGTCGCGCAGATGACTCGCGCCGGGGCCGCCGACGTGCGCGCGCTGCTCGGCGGTGACGATCTTCATCGCGATCTCGTCCCGGTCGGTCAAGACGGTGCACTCGCGCGCGCGCTCGCCCAGCAGTTCCCGACGTGCGCGGCGTTGATCCGCGGCGTGCGTTCGGCGATCGAGACTCACCTCGCCGATGCGGTCGCGTACGCGCCGCTCGGTCCGCGTTCGCCGCTCGCGGCAGCGCACGGCGTGAAGTATCCGATCGCGCAAGGCCCGATGTCGCGCGTATCGGATCGCGCGCGGTTCGCCGAAGCGGTCGCATCAGGTGGTGGCTTGCCATTCCTCGCGTTGACGCTGATGACCGGTAGCGAGGTCCGCGAGCTGTTGCGCGAGACCCGCGAGCTGCTCGGCGATCGACCGTGGGGCGTCGGGATCCTGGGCTTCGTCCCGCCCGACGTGCGCGAGCAACAGCTCGAAGTGCTACGCGAGATGCCGCCGCCGGTCGCGCTGATCGCCGGCGGTCGGCCATCGCAAGCGCATCCGCTCGAAGCACAGGGCACCGCGACCTACCTGCACGTGCCGTCGCCGGGCTTACTCGAGCTGTTCCTGAAGGACGGCGCGCGCAAGTTCGTGTTCGAAGGTCGCGAATGCGGCGGTCACGTCGGGCCGCGCTCGAGCTTCGCGCTGTGGGAAGTGCAGCTCGAGCGACTGCTCGCGCATCCCGATCCGAGCGAGCTGCACGTGCTGTTCGCGGGCGGCATTCACGACGCGCGATCCGCCGCGATGGTCGCGACGATGGCAGCGCCGCTCGCAGCACGCGGCGCGAAGATCGGCGTGCTGATGGGCACGGCGTATCTGTTCACCGACGAGGCCGTGCTGTGCGGCGCGATCCAGCCCGGGTTTCAGCAAGCCGCGATCGCGTGCGACCGCACGGTGCTAGTCGAGACCGCGCCCGGGCACTCGACTCGCTGCGCCGATACCGAATTCACGAACGCGTTCGCCGACGAACGCGCCCGCCTCGAAGCCGCCGGCGCGACGCCGCAAGAGATCTGGGCCGCGCTCGAGCAACTCAACCTCGGCCGGCTGCGCATCGCCGCGAAAGGTCTGCGCCGCAACGGCGACGTGATCGCGCCGGTCGATGCCGAGGTCCAAGCGCGCGAGGGCATGTTCATGATCGGCCAGGTCGCCGCGCTGCGCCGCGGGACGTGCAGCGTGCTCGATCTGCATCGCGACGTCTCGGTCGGCGGCACCGCGCGCGTGCATCAAGTCGCCGATGCGCGCGATCGCGACGAGCTCGCCGGCGGGCGCGGCACCGACGTCGCGATCATCGGCGTCGCCGCGATCTTCCCGGGCGCGCCCGATACCGACGCGTTCTGGGCGAACATCGTGTCCGGCAAGAACTCGATCCGCGAAGTGCCGGCCGAGCGCTGGAGCATCGAGACGTATTACGACCCGACCGCGGTCGGCGCCGATGCCGGCAAGAAGACGCCGTGCAAGTGGGGCGGGTTCCTCGACGACGTGCCGTTCGATCCGCTCGCGTACGGCATCCCGCCGAAGTCGCTCAACGCGATCGAGCCGGTGCAGTTGTTGTCGCTCGAGATCGCGCGGCGAGCGATCGCGGACGCCGGTTACGCGAACCGTTCGTTCGATCGCGCGCGAACCTCGGTGATCTTCGGCGCCGAAGCCGGCACCGATCTGTCGAGCGCCTATAGCTTCCGCGCGCTGTTCCCCCACTACGTCGGCCCGTTGCCAGCCGGCCTCGACGAGTCGCTGCCGACGCTGTCCGAGGATTCGTTCCCCGGCGTGCTGTCGAACGTGATCGCCGGCCGGATCGCGAACCGGCTCGATCTCGGTGGCGTCAACTATACGGTCGATGCCGCGTGCGCTGCGTCGCTCGCCGCGCTCGACATGGCGGTCAAAGAGCTCGTCGCCGGCAGCTCCGACATGGTGCTGTGCGGCGGCGCCGATCTGCACAACAGCATCAACGACTATTTGATGTTCTCGAGCGTGCACGCGCTGTCGCCGACCGGGCAATGCCACACCTTCGACGCCGCGGCCGATGGCATCGTGCTCGGCGAAGGCGTCGCCTGTATCGTGGTCAAGCGGCTCGCCGATGCCGAGCGCGACGGCGATCGCGTTTACGCGGTGATCAAAGGCGTGGCCGGTGCGAGCGACGGCAAGAGTCTCGGCCTGACCGCGCCGCGCAAAGACGGCCAGGTGCGCGCACTGGATCGCGCGTATCGCCAGGCCGGCGTCTCGCCCGCCGACGTTGGCTTGGTCGAAGCGCACGGTACCGGCACGGTCGTCGGCGATCGCACCGAGCTGCAGACGCTGACCGAGGTCTACACGAACGCGGGAGCGGAAGTCGGCGCGTGCGTGCTCGGTTCGGTCAAGTCGCAGATCGGCCACACCAAGTGCGCGGCCGGCATGGCGGGCCTGATCAAGGCCGCGCTGTCGATCCATCACGGCGTGCTGCCGCCGACACTCAACATCAAGAAGCCGAATCCCGCGTGGGACGGCGACACCAGCCCGTTCGTGTTCCTCGATCAGGCGCGGCCGTGGCCGACCGAGCGGCGAGTCGCGGCGGTCAGTGCGTTCGGTTTCGGCGGCACGAACTTCCATGCGGTGCTCACCGCGCATCGCGGCGGCGGCGACGAGCTGCCGGCGACCGGCGCGTGGCCGGCCGAGCTCGTG
The DNA here is from genome assembly GCA_964504685.1 of uncultured Kofleriaceae bacterium. GTDB lineage: Bacteria > Myxococcota_A > Polyangia > Haliangiales > Haliangiaceae > JABFXX01. Next base: position 3,641 of record CAZDGY010000491.1, read on the forward strand.
TTGCTGCGCGGCACCGATCGCGCCGCCGCGCTCGTGATCGGCAGCAAGCTGGAGAAGCGGATCGCCGACGAGCTCAACCCACCGCGGTTGCGCGACCTCGCACGCACGGCATGTGCGGCCGGCAGTGGGCCGGTGCAAATCGCGATCGTCGCCGACTCGGTCGCGGATCTCGCCGCGAAGCTCGCACTCGCTCGCCAGGGCACCGCCGACCGACGCAGCGTCTGGTTCGCGGCACCGATCGACGGCAAGCTCGCGATCCTATGCCCGGGGCAGGGCAGCCAGCGGCCCGGCATGCTCGCCGACTTGTTCGTCGCGTTCCCGAGATTGCATCGCCTGCTCGAGCTGGGTGCACCATGGGCCGGCACGCTCTATCCGCCCGCGGCGTTCACGCGCGACGACAAGGCCGCGCAGCTCGCGGCGCTCACCGACACGCGCGTCGCGCAGCCTGCGCTCGGCATCGCCGACCTCGCGGTCGCCGAGATCCTCGCGTTGTGCGGCGTGCGACCGGCGATGGCCGCCGGTCACAGCTACGGCGAGCTCGTCGCGCTGTGTCTCGCCGGCGCGTATGGCCAGGCCGATTTGCTCGCGCTCAGCGCAGCGCGCGGCGAAGCGATCCTCGACGCCGCCGGCTCCGACCCGGGCGCGATGGCGGCGGTCGCAGCGGATGCCGCGGTCGTCGCGCCGCTCGTCGCCGAGATCGATGGCCTCGTGATCGCGAACCACAATTCGCCGGCCCAGTGCGTGCTGTCCGGCGGCAGCGCGGCGGTCGACATGGCACTCGTGCTCGTCGCCGCGGCTGGGCTGACCGCGCGCAAGCTGCCGGTCGCGTGCGCGTTCCACAGCCCGATCGTCGCGAGCACACACACGACGCTCGACCATCGCCTGCTCGACATCGAGACTTATCCGCCCGCCTTCCCGGTGTACTCGAACGTGACCGCGGCGCCGTATCCCGCGCGCGCCGATGCGGTGCGCGAGCTGCTCGCCGAGCAAGTCGCGAGTCCGGTGCGATTCGCGGACGAGATCCGCGCGATGTACGACGCTGGTGCGCGCGTGTTCGTCGAAGCCGGCCCTGGCCAAGTGCTGACGAAGCTGGTCGGCGAGATCCTCGGCGAGCGGCCGCACGTCGCGGTCGCGTGCGATGTCGGCGATGCGGGGCTGCGGCAGTTGATGCGCGCGTTCGCGACGCTCGCCGCCGCGGGCATCGCGGTCGATCCGTCGCCACTGTTTTGGGATCGCGATGCGGCCGTGCTCGATCTCGACACGCCGCCGGTCATCGCGAAGGGGCCGCGCTGGTTGGTGAACGGCCACTCGGCGAGACCGGAAGGTGAGACACTTCACGCCGCGGAACGGCAGCCGATGGTCGCCGTTCGCTCAGAGGTACCCGCCATGCGTTCATCTGGCCGCCCGAGCAACTCGACGACAGCTCCCGCTGGAGAGCGCGAAGGCGTCGTGGTCGAATACCTGCGCGGCATGCGCGAGATGATCGCGGCGCAGCGCGACGTGATGCTGTCGTATCTCGGCGCCGTACCGGCTCGCGCGCTAGAGGTCATCGAGCTGCCATCGCTCGCGACACCTTCGCCGCGCGACGCGACGACGCCCGCGGAAGCGCCGATCCCAACGAAGGCTCCAGCGGTCATCGACCCGATGCAGCTCGTGCTGTCGATCGTCAGCGAGCGCACCGGCTACCCGATCGATACGCTCGGCGTCGACCTCGACCTCGAGGCCGATCTCAGCATC
>CAZDGY010000492.1:0-5352 GCA_964504685.1 uncultured Kofleriaceae bacterium
GCCGGCCTGCTCGCCGAGGCGTTCGGCGAGGCCGGGGTCTGGCTACACGCGTCGGCGCGCGTGGATCTGCTGCTCGGCTGGCGGCTCGGCGCCGCGCGGTTCTCGATCTACGGCATGCCGGTCCACGCTGCGATGACGTCGTCGCTGATCGAGCTGCGCTATCGCGCGCGCGCGAACCTCGACGTGGTGATCCAACCGTTCACGCTCACCGGCTACTACAACGGGCTGTGGGCGATCGTCGCGGGCCCGGCGCTCGGCGTGGCGGTGCCGTGGTGAAGCTCGTCGTCGCCCTCGTCGCGCTCGGCGGATGCCGCGATGCGTTCGATCCGGCCAAGCCGATCGATGTCGTCGCGCTCGGGGCCTGGAGCGATGCGCAGCGAGCCGACCTGGACCACGCGGCCGAGTGCTGGAACCTCGGGTTCGGTCTCGACTATCAGACCGCGAGCACGAGCGATGGTCAGCGCGTCGAGGTCGAGTTCAACGACGTCGAGTGCCTGTACTCGGCGTGGGCGCTGACCACCGACGGGTTCACGAGCCAGGTCTCGCTGTGCCCGGCGCACTTTCCGCCGTCGCCTTACGGCGCGTTGTTTGGCGTGCTGACCCACGAGCTCGGTCACGTCGCCGGCATTCCCGCCGACGTCGACGATCCCGACGCGATCATGGGCGGCAGCGAGCCGATCGGAATCGCGAGCCGGCTCGGCGACCCGATCTTCTCGCCGACCGATCACGCGCTGTTCGCGAGCTACAACGCGGACTTCACGGTGAAGCCGACGTGCCCGCCGACGATCCAGCAGATCGACGGCGCGTATCGCTGCAGCTGCGACGGCCGGTTCGCGGGCGCCGTGGCGAATGCGGCCGCGTTCGATTCGCAGGGGAACCTCTACGTCGCCGGCCTCGTCGAGAGCACGATGACGCTGGCGGGCAACGAGCTAGTACCGATCGGCGCTGACGACGTCTTGGTGGCGAGCTTCGATGCGACTGGCTCGTACCGCTGGGCGCAGCGGTTCGGCGCACCGGCGCAATCGGCGCATGCCACTGCGATCGCCATCGACGGCGCCGACAACGTGTATGTCGCGGGCATCGCGAGCGGCGCGATCGACTTCGGCGGCGCAGCGATCGGCACGGGCGGCACGACGTTCACCGCGAGCTTCGATTCGACCGGCGCGTACCGCTGGTCGCGCGCCGACCCGAGCGATCTTCAGGCCACGCCTTCGCTCGCGGTCGCCGGCGGCGTGGTGTTCGTCGAGACCGGCCTGTTCGGCAAGGCTACATACAGCCCGAGTGTCACGATCGACACCGGCGTCGGTAGCGCGGCGGTGATGCTCGCATCGGATTCGACCACCGGCGCGCTGCGCTGGGTGCGTGACTACATCACCGACGAGACGCTCGCGTGCGGGGTAGTCGCCGCCGCCAATTGGATCGTATTCGCCGCGTGCAACGATACGCCTCACGGCTGGACGACTCGGCTTGTCAGCATGACGACCGCAGGCGCGACGCGCTGGAGCGTCGCGGGCCCCGACACGCCGGACCCTGGCCTCGCCCTCGACGCCGCGGGCAACCTCTACGTCGCCGGCTGGGCCGACGATAGCGCGGTCGAGATCAGCGAGCCGTTCGAGATGTTCGTCGCGAGCTACGACGTCCGCGGCGTCGCGCGCTGGTCATCGGCCGTGGTCGGCGGAACAAACGTGGTCCGCTCGCCGCCGATTCACGTCGCGGTCGATGCTGGCGGCACGGTCGTGGTCGACGGTCGCGTCGGAGACGGCGTCGAGTCGAACGACGACGACGAGCTCGTCGCCGCGTTCGCGAGTGATGGCACCGCGCTCGTCTCGCAGATCATCGCGGGCACCGGCGGCACGACGACCCAAGCGATCGCGTTCGACCGCGACGGCATCCTCGAGCTGGCCGGCGGATATACGCACGACAGCAACATCGGCGCGGTCGACTTCGGCGACGCGTCGGTGATCGAGAACGGCGGCCTGTTCGTCCTGTCGGTGCCCTAGTCGCGCTTGAACACCGCTTCGGTGTTGCCGACGCGGATGATGTCGCCGATCTCGAGCGTCTTCTTCGGCACCTTGTGACCGTTGACGTACACGCCGTTCGTCGAGCCGAGATCCGCGAGCTCGTAGTTGCCGTCGATCTTGCGAATGCCCGCGTGCTTGCGCGACACCGCCGGATCGGCGAGCACGACCGTGTTGCCGGCGACCGAGCCGATCGTGGTGACTTCATCGGTGAGCACCAGGGTTTGGTTCGCCATCGGGCCCAAGATGAACTCGAGCCGGGCGCCCGGTGACCAATTGCAGAACATGCACTTCTGCCACTGCGGCAACATCGCGCGCCGGCAGCCGCCACAGATTCGCTGACCGGGCGGCGGCGCGCTCTTCTTCGCAACAACGATCAGGAAGATCAGGATCAGCAGCGCCGCCCCGACAATCACCCCGACTAGCGCGCCGGTCGACAAGATGCTTTCAGCCTAGTTGATCGACTTGAACTTGAAGTTCGTCTTGCCGAGGGTCACAACGTCGTTATCGACGAGGTCATGCTTCTGGATCTTCTTGTCGTTCACATAGCTGCCATTGGTCGATCCGTTGTCTAGCAGCGTGAAGCCAGCCGGCGAGCACGTGATCTGACAGTGCTCGGTGCTCATGAACCCGTCGTTGACCACGATGTCGGATGGCTGCGTCGTCCCGATCTTCGTGAGCCCCGGGCGCAGGCGATACGTCTGATACGCGTTCTGCCCGTTGAGCGGGACGAGCCAGCCCACGATCGGGAAGCCGTCCTGATCGCCACCGGCGCCGATCATCACGGTCTTCATCGGCCCGGCGGGCTTCGGCGCTTCCATCGGGGCCGGCGCCATCTGCATCGGCATCGGCATCGGCTGCTCCTTCTTGCCGAACACCTTGATGCCGATTCCGATCAGCACGAGACCGCCGATCGGAATCACGATCAGCAGCCACCACGGGAACCCGCCGTGTTTCGGCGGTGCCCATTTCGGCGACATCACGAGCGCGACCGCGTCGGTGTCGTCCTTGTCGATCTTGATGACGAGCTCGTGCTGTTGGCCGTCCCAGGTCAGGCCCTGACCGAGCTTCGTGTCGTAGCCGGGGAACGTGACGTAAACGCGATCGGCGAGGCGGGCGAGGATGCCTTTGATCGCCGCGACGATCGTCTGAGCGCCGTTGACGACCGCCGGCGGCGCCAGCTTGTCGATGACGAGGACGTCGTCGGGGCTCGCGGCCGCCGACTTGTAGACGATCGCGAACACCTGGATGTGGTCTTGGACCGCCTGCTTCTTGAGCTCGGCGAGCGCACTCTTCGCGGCGTCGGGGTTCGTATCGCAGCCGTCGCCGACGACGATCAGCGCCTTGCGCGCCGCCTTCGCGCCGTGCAGGTCGGACAGCGCCTGGCGCACGCCTTGGACGAGCTCGCGGCCCTTCGTGCCGTAGTAGTCCTGCTGGGTGCCGAGCGCGCCGCCGGTGACCGCGGAGAGCGCGCCCATCGGGATGTTCGTCTTCACCTTGTCGGCGTAGGTCAGCAGCTCGCCGACCGAGCCCGGCGGGCCACTCTCGCCGAACTTCACTTCGTCGAGCGCCTTCTCGAGATCGTTGAGCACGCCGGGCGCGCGCGATTGTTCGAGCAGCTGGAGCTTGCCCGGATCGTCTTCTTTGACTTGGTCGTTGCCGATCCACATCTCCCAGCCGAGCATCACGATCGCGACCGCGACCGTCTCGTTGCCTTCGACGTAGTTGTGCATGCTCGTTGCCTTGAGCTGCACCGGCACCTTCGAGCTCGGCTCGTAGATCACGAACTTGTCGAGCGTCGTGTTCGGAGCGTGGATGATCGTCGCTTCGATCTCCGGTGGCTTCTCGTGATCGACGTCCTTGGGATCGGTCTTGACCTGGAAGTAAACCTCCGGCCCGTCGCTCGCACCACCGCCGCCACTGTCGGCAAATGCGGGTTGGAGCGGAGCGAACGCGACGACGACCGCGGCACACAGCGAGAGCGCCTTCATCATCACAGACTCTTGAACTTGAGCATCGCGGCACCGAACTTGATGAAGTCGTTGTCGACCAGCTCGTGCTTGTCGATGCGGCGGTTGTTGACGTAGGTACCGTTCGTCGAGCCGGCGTCGCGCAGCACCCAGATCCCGTTCTCCGCTTTGATCTCGGCGTGCTTGCTCGACATGAACTTGTCGATCAAACAGATATTGCACTTCGGATCGGTACCGATCGAGGTCACCGGCGCGAGGGTGAACAGCTCGCCCTTCTGCGCGCCTTGCAACGGCACGATCCAACCGAGCAACTGCATGCTGCTCGCGCCACCCGCGGCGTCGAGCATGAACGCCTGAGTCTTCAACGCCTGGAGCTTGGCCGGAGCGGCGGCAGCCTGCTGCGCCATCTGCGCGCAGTACGGACAGGCGTCCCAGGTCTTGTCGAGCTGCTGCTCGCACTGGGTGCAGAACTTCTTCTTGAAGATCCAGAACCCCTTGGTCCGGATCATCGGGTTCTGCCCGGGCATCCTCGGCATTCCCGGCGGCATCCCCGGCGCGCCCGGCATCCCCTGCGGTGCGCCCGGCATGCCCGGCATGGGCGGTTGGCCCGGCATCCCTTGTCCTGGCTGCTGCATCGGTTGAGCTCCGTATTGCTGCTGTCCGTATTGCTGCTGCGGCTGTCCGTATTGCTGCTGCGGCTGTCCGTACTGTTGTTGTTGTGGCTGCTGCGGTTGTCCGTAGCCTTGCTGCTGCGGTTGCGCGCCGTACGCCTGTTGCGGTCCCGCCGGCGCTCCACCGGCCTGAGCGTTTAGCTTCGCGTTGTAGTCCTTCGCGTCGCCCGCCACGCGCTTCGCGCGCCGGCCCATCGCTTTCGACTGATTGATGTCCATCACGATGTTGCCCTTGATCGACTGCACTCCGATCCACTTGTTGTAGATCGAGCGGAAGGGAACAAAGATGAAGTCGATGTAGCGAAGGAACATAGCCGAGCCGAGGCCCTCGCCTCGGCAACCGTCATTCTAGCATCGCGCCGCTTATTTGGGCTGGTAGACCCAAATGTGGAACATGTTGATGTCGCGGCCCGCGGTAACCGACTGCTGGCGCACGATCAGCGAGTTCTCTTTGACGTTGTCCTCGGTGATCATCGCCGGCCAGTTGCGCCAACGGTGGACGCGGTCGGTGCCGGTACACGACACGATCCCGACCTTCTTGCCGTTCACGCCGAGCTCGAGCTCGTAGTCGCCATACACGTAGTCCATTCGGCGCAATACGACTACCGGGCGATTCGGCGTGATGTTGAGTAGCTTGAACTCGCTGTAGCCGTCGACGTGGGCGCGTCCGGTGTCTTCGACCGTGGTGCCATC
>CAZDGY010000493.1:0-5344 GCA_964504685.1 uncultured Kofleriaceae bacterium
GTGAGCCGTTCGGCGGCGACTCGATCGGTCGGATCCGCGCTGCGCACGCGCGCGTAGAGCTCGGCCGCGTGGCTCGGGTCGCCGAGCTGTTGTTCCCAGATCGCGGCGGCCTGGTGCAGCGCTTCGCGGCGCGCGGCGTCGTCGTCGAGCACGAGCGCGCGTCGCTCGAGTACTTCGACTGACTCGCGCCAGCGGCCATCGCGCGCAAACAGATCTTCGAGCGCGGTGAGCGCCCGCACGTCGGTCGGATCGATCGCGGTCACCTTGCGCCAGGCATCGATCGCGGCTTCGCCGTGCCCGAGCACGTTCGCATAGAGCTCTCCGAGCTCGGTATAGAGCTCGAGCTCGTCTTGCTCGCCGAGCGAGTCTTGCAGCTGGCCGACGTCGACGATCTGGCGAAGCGTCTTGGCGAGCTCGTCCCACGCCTCGGCCGCGCGATGCTGGCTCGCGAGCGCGCGCAGCGTGACGAGGTCGTCGTCGAGCTCCTGAAACCACTCCTCCTCGTTGACCGGCGGCGCGACCGTACCGGTGGCGATCCGGGGCGCATGGCCTTGTGCCGCTATCCTGAGGAGCTCATCGGTGCGGTCGAGCTTGTCGTCGTCGCGATCCGGCGTCGTGGAGTCCATACATCCTCCAAAAGTGATCGCGTCGGAGAGTAGCCGTGTCCCGGCCTCCGTAAACAGAGAAGTTCAACGTGGGCGATCTTTCAGCGCGTTCGAGGTGCCGACGCCTCGTTGTGCGCGGTCGTGCACAATCGCGACTTCCGAGCGAAGCGTGCCGACATCAGCCCGTTTCGGGCAGCATGCCGTCGGACCCGCCTGTCAGCAGCCGTTCATTCAGCGGCTCCTCGGAGCCGGTAGCATCGCCGGGTGCGGTTCCACGTCGTGACGCTGTCGCTGCTCGTCGGACTCGGCTGTGGCTCGCCCCACGGCGGGAACAACGCAGACGCGCCGGCGGCTAGCGATGCGAGCAGCGATGCGATCGGCGATGCCGGCCCACGCGATGGATCGGTCGACGCGCCGCCGCGGATGATCGAGGTCCTGCAAGGCGTCGATCGCGCTTCGGCGTTCACCACGAGCGAAGCTCACAGCCTCAAAGCCAACAACGGCGTGCAGTGGACCGGCGTCTACATCGGTGGCGCGTGCAGCGCGGGTTCGGGGTGGACGAAGAGTCTGCTCGCGACGCTGGCCACCGCCGAGGGCTGGACGTTCATGCCGATCTGGGTCGGCCAGCAGGCGCCGGCGATCTGCGGTCACAGCACGCTGACCGCGGCGCAAGGCAAGACCGATGGGGTGGCGACCGCGGCGATGATGGCTTCGTACGATTGGGCACCGAACCTCGATATTCCGGTCGTGCTCGATCTCGAAGCCGACTCCTACACGTACAGCGCGTCCGGCGCGAAGGCATATGCAGGTGCGTGGCGCGACGCCGTCCGCTCTGCCGGCTACCTCGCGTACCTTTACTCGAACCCGACCGCGATCAACGCGCTGTACGACGCGGGCATCGTGTTCGACGGCGCGTGGCCGGCGAGCTGGTTCTATACGAGCTTTCACACGACCGCGCCGGACGATCTCACCCAGCTCGGCACGCGCTACACCGAGCACGATCGAGCGTGGCAGTACGCAGGCGACTTCGCAGTGTCCGGTGCGGGGACGGTCGATGGCGACTCGTCCGACTTGCTGCTCGCGCCGGCGCCCGGCGGCACGAACAAGTAGCCTGGCCGACCGGGTCGACACTTTCGCGACCGCTTCGCCTTGGGTTAGCTTGGCGGGATGAGCCTCGCACACCGAGCCATCATCGCCGGTCTGTTGTTTGCCTCCACCGCTCACGCCGATCCTGCCGCGGAAGATCCGGCGCGTTTCAACGACCCTGAAGAGTGGGACGTCACGATCTCGTTCTCGTGCAAAGGGCAGAAGGCCGGGCCGGTCGGCGCCATGTCGGTGACCGATACCGAAGCGACGAGCGCGAGTGGCACCGCGCACGTCACGACGAGCGTCGGTCTCGGCCGCGCGCGGCGGCTCGACGGCGCGTTCAAGGGCAGCTACGAGGTCGGCTCGAAGTCGGTCGCGGTGCTGCAGAATTTCGAGCAGACGATCAACACGACCGCGTCGGGCGCATCCCCCGGCCCCAAGGCTCATGTCCGGTTCGAGATCCACGGCACCGACAACTACTTTCTGGTCGGCATCCAGGACACCGAGATCAAGACGTCGACGGTGATCGCGCTTCCGGGGCACACCCAGACCGACGCGGGCACCTACAACGGCGACTTTGTCTCGGAGCAACTGCCGCTACCGGCACACGGTGACACGATCACGTGGAACAAAGAGATCAAGGCCGACCCGTGCTGGGGGGCGATGCCGCTGCACGAGAAGTTTCCGCGGACGCTCAACGTGACCGCGAAGCCGCGCAAGAAGCTCGAAGCGAAGCCGAAGCTGGTCGCCGCGTTTCATCGTGGCGAGCAAGCGCAACTCGACGGCTCGGATTCGACTGGCCATCCGACGAAGTTCAAGTGGACAGTGAAGCCCAAGCAGTGCCCGAAGGTGCGTACGTCGATGTGTAACGACTCGCCCGACACCGCACCGTCGTCCCCCAAGCCTCACGAAGACAAGACCTGGAACGTCACGCTGCTGTGCGATGCCGACGTCACGCTCGAAGTCTCCGACGACCAAGGCAATAGCGACTCGAAGACGATTCCGGTCACGGTCACGCCGCGGCCGTGGCACATCGCGTTCGAGAGCACGAACGACGTCAGTCAAGCGCACACCCTCGCGCTCACCGGCGAGAAGTTTTTCGGGGCGAACGAATGCGATGGAGCGGGCGAGGCGGGCTCGCACTGGATCCACGCGAAGGTTTCGTCCGAGGCCGGCGGCAATGACTGGCGGCCGTTCATCAAAGCGACGACCGTGCACGAGGCGGACAGCCCGTTCGACAACTTCAGCTACATCAGCGACGCGTCGGCGCTGCAGGTGAAGCGGATAGAGCGGGTCAACGCCGAGTTCTATCCTGGATCTGGCGGAGGCCAATGCACCGGCAAGACGCTCTACGACTACAACGCGGGCGTGCACAACACGCAGGCCATCGCCGATCTCGGCGGCTCGGTCGCCGACCACGAGCACTGGCACTCGCAGCTCGTCCAGCAGGCCCTCGCGGGCGGCGCCGACCCGCTGATCGATCTCGAACGCGCAGTCGGCAAAGGCGGCGAGCCGGCGCTGCTCGATCGCGCGCAGCAGTCGATGGTCTATGCCGATAACTCGCTCTACGGCGCCGCCGGCGAGCAGCGCGTCCACGACAAGCTCAAGGCAAAGTGGAACAAGACCGTGAAGATCTATCTGTGTAGCAAGGCCTCGCCGATGCCGATCCAGCTCGCGAACAACGGCGACGACGCGATCGAAGGCGGTGGAGGGACTCCAGCCCAGTGCTCGGGCGACTGACCGCACGACGATTGCACAGACGGGCATTACAGTCTGAAGACATGCCAACGCGGTTGGCTGGGCGACGATAACAACTCAGCTAGTTGGACTGGCGTGCGGCTTGCTGAATGGCAAGTCCATGAAATTGATCGCACTAGCTTTGATCGTCACCGCTTGTTACCGGTCGCACGCGATACCAGATGGAGCTCTGGATACGACCGTGATCGATGTCCCGATCGATGGGTCCGGCTCCGGCCCGGGGCTCATCGTGCAATCTTTCGACGGCGAAGTCGGCGTCGGACTCGCTGCCTGCACCGCAAGCGGTGGTCACTGCGATCGTCCCGAGATGAACGTCGCCGCCAACGGCTCGCAGGTCGTCCAAGTCACATCGCGCAGCGTGGTCGTCTACAGCTACGCCGGCTCGGTTCTCAAGACGACGACATTGCCGAGCTTCATCACCGCCGCCGGTGTTACCGCGAACGCGACCCCGATCGAGCCGCACGTCGTGTACGACGAGTTCATTCAACGTTGGATCGTCACCGCCACCTGCGCATTCGATTGCGTGATGGTGAGCGCGACATCGGATGCCACCGGCGGATGGGCCGGCATCTATCTCGACAACTACGGCGCCGATCCGAGCATTCATCTCGGGTACGACGCGAACGGCGTCTATCTCAGCGAGGTCCAGCCGGGGACGAACCCAGATGCGAGCGTCGGCGGCGTCGCCGGCGTGTATTTCGCGATTCCGTCCGCCGAGATGAAGTGGACCGGGACGTTCGCGCCGACCCACAAGAATCGAGCTGCCAACATGCCGATCGATGGCATGCCGTCGGTCGATCAGAATTCAAGCAAGACTTCGGGCGACCCAGCGTTCTTCGCGAGCCGGACGTGCGGCGGCAACTGCCAGAACGCGGTCGGGTACTCGTTCCAATGGATCGTCAACCCGGTGACGTGGTCGGGCTCGACCGCAAGCTACGGCGCCGACCAAGTCATCAAGACCAACGTGGGCTCGACGCAAAATCAGTGGATCTACAACGTGCCGATCGCGGCGGTCTCGCAACTTGGGAGCACGATGCAGATCCGCCCGATCGAAGGGCATCGACTCATGAACGTGTCCCAAGTCGGTTCGCACCTGTACGGCGCACTCGGGTCCGGGCCGTGCACCAACTCCACATCGTGCGGCGCGCAAGGCACCGACGCGAACGACCTGTTCTTCTGGGTCGAGCTCGACTGCACGACCGCAACGAGCTGCGTCGTGAGCCAGACCGGAAAGGTTTCGGATCCGACGAACCACCTCGTGTTCGCGACGATCGGCGCGGCATCGAACGGTGATCTCAGCATCGTCGCGGCATCGACGGGTGCGACGATCGATCCGACCATCCTGGTGTGGACCCACACCGCGAATGACGCGTTGAACACGTTCACCGGACCGACGACTGTGATCGCGGGGACCCAGCCCGACACGTGCATCGCCAACCCGGTGAGCTTTGCAAGTGCGGTCGGGATTGCGACCGTGCGCGATCCGGTCGATCCGACGAAGCTGTGGACGACGCACCAGTACAGCAACTCGGCCGCGCCGTGCACGTGGGCGACGCGGATCGTCGAGCTCGCGCCCTAGCGGTCGCGGCGCGGCGCTGGTTCGTGCTTACTGCGCGCGCGTCGCGCCGAACTTGTCGGCGCTCGGACCGGCGGCCGCGCCACCCTTGAGGTCGATCGCGAGGGTGTTGTCACCCTCTTTGATCTCGACCTCGGTGTCGGTCGGTTGCGCGCTCTGCTCGCTCCACGCCTGGGCCTTGTACTTGCCGGGCGCGAGGCTGTTGAACGCGAACGTGCCGTCGGGCTGCGCCACCACGTAGTGCGGCGCATCGACGACCACGACGTAGGCCGACATGTTCGAGTGGATGTTGCAGCCGAGCCGGACGATGCCGGCGGTG
>CAZDGY010000494.1:0-5338 GCA_964504685.1 uncultured Kofleriaceae bacterium
GACTCGACGCTGGCTCGCCGCCGCCGAGCTCGCCGCCGGCGATCCCGCGGCCGCGCTGACCCAGCTCGAGCCTGCGCTGGTCGCGTGGCCGAGTGATGCCGGGTTGCATTATCTGGCCGGCGTCGCGCACGCGCAGTCCGGTGATCCGGCCGCCGCGCGAGCCGAGCTCGCGGCCGCGCTGGTGAGCTCCCCCGGCGATCGCGCCGCGCGTGCAGCGCTGTCGTCGCTCGATTCGGGCGCGAAGCTGACGCTCGCGTTGCCAGTGCCACCCGATCGGTCGTGGGGAGATGCCGAAGCGATCGCCGGTGCGCTCGACCGCTTCGACCAGATCGCCGCGACCATGGCGATCGTCCGCGCCGCGTATCAAGGCTACGTGCTGTCGATCCTCGGCGTGCTCGGCAAGGGACCTGACGCGTCACCGACCGCGGCGAAGCTCAACGGCTGCCCGGTCACTGCGATCGCGAGCTGGTGGGCGAACGCGCAGGCTGCGCTCGATCGCTACGAGCGGCTCGGCATCGAGCTCGAAGCGCAATACCGCTTCGTCGTGCGCCACGACGAGCTCGGCCTGACTGCGGGCCTGTTGCCGAACGCGCGCACCCAGGTGTCCGCGGCGAAGAAGAGCTTCGCGCTCGCGCTCGCCGACGTCGGTGAGCTGCGCGCCGAGTGGTCACGTCAGCTCGGGCCGGAGCTGCGGATCGCGAGCTGCACGGATCGGTTGCTCGCCGCTGCAGTCGCCGACCCCGCGCACTATCACGTCATCGTCGAGGACACGCCGCCGCCGATTCCGAAGTCGACCGCGCCACGCGCCGCGCCGCACGCGACGTTCTACGTCGACAACACGCAGTGCAAAGACGGTGTCGATGTGTGGGTCGATGGCGCCGAGCTCGGCCAAGTCGACGGCGGCAAGCGCGGCTCCCTCGTCGCACCCGTCGGCGAGCGCACGCTGTGCTTGCTCGGCAACGCCGCGCAGCAGTGTGGCGATCGCGGCACCGTGCGCCAGGTCTACCTCCACGACGGCTGGACGGTGACGCTGCAGTGCCCCAACTAGCGTATCGTTGTGGACCGTGCAGCTGCCGCAGCTCTACTTCGCGTCGCCGCGCGTCTTGCCGCGCGCCGACAAGCTGCAGGGCAGGGTGGTCGTCCTCGATGTCGCGTTCGCCGCGACGGTCGGCACCAGCGTGTCGTTCGAGCTCACGACCAAGCCGTTCATCGACGGCCTCGGCGATCGGCTCGCCGCGTGGGTCGATCACCATGACCACGAGCGCCACGTCGACTTCGCGAGCGATTCGCGTTTCGTGCTCGCCACTAAAGCCGAGCACGGCGCGTGTCCCGAGATGGTCACGCCCGAGCTCGTGCGCCAGACCGGACCGATCGATACGATCTGTACGCACGTCGACCTCGACGGCCTCTACGCTGCGGCCAAATGGGCGCTCGCCGGCGAACAGCCGTATCCGACTGCCGACGCCGACGCGCGCGCGGTCGATACCCGGACCGGCACACCGGGCCCGATCGCGCAGCGCATCGATCGCGCACTGCGTGCGAAGTTTCGCGACGACCGGCTCAAGCGCGCGGTCGTGCAATTCCTCGTCGGCGGCATGAAATCAGGCGTACACGATGATCTGATCGGCGAGGCCGCCGCACTGTTCGAAGCGCGCGACGTCGTCACCCAGGATCTCGCCCGCCACTTCACGATCCGCGGTCGGGTCGCGGTCGTCGACAGCGCGGGCCACGCCGGCCAGTTCGACAAGACCGACCTGTTGCTCGCGGGCCAGGGCAAGGCGCCCGTCGCGATCGTGCGGGACTCGGGGATGTTGACGATCGCAGCTGCGTTCGACTCGGGCTGGGACTTCGTCCAGCTGTTCGACCTCGGCGGCGGCATGCCGACGCGGATCACGATCCCGGAGCAACCGCTCGACACCGTGATCGCGCGGATCAACGACGCGCCCGAGCCGACGCCGCGCACCGGCTCGGCGCCCGACGATGATGGAACCGCACCGCCCTCCGGTGGTGCTGCCGGCGCGGGGCAGGCCCGCACCGTCGAATGAGGCTCGCGCTGATCGCAATCCAGCTCGAAGTCGACGCCGCGATCGTAGCGACCGGCGATACCTATCGCGCCGCGATCGAGCGAGCGGTCGCGCGCGCAGTCGCAGTTGCCGGCGCGGTCGACGCGCGGCTCGTCGTCATGCCCGAGCTCACCGGCCACCTCGCTCTGTTCGCGCTTGCCTCTGCACGGGCGAAGCGAGCCAAGACGTTCGGCGCAGCACTCGCGGGTGCGGCGCTGCGCCGGCCACTCGATGTCTTGCGCGGCGTCGCGACGACTCGGCTGCTCGACGGTCGCCACGCACTGCTCGCCGCGCTCGCACCGGATGGCGAGCGCTGGTGGAAGTCGCTGTTCGGGCCGCTCGCGTTGCGCCACGCGGCGTGCGTGGTCGCGGGCTCGCACCTGCGGCTCGGCAACGACGGCGGGCTGACGAACGCGTCGATGCTGTTCGGGCCCGACGGCCGGCTCGTCATGACGACCGACAAGATCAACCTCGTGCCCGGCTTCGAGGATGGCTCCCCGGGCGCGCTGCATCTCGCGCGCGGCGACGAGCACGCGCTGCCGATCGCAGACACCTCGGCCGGCACGGTCGCGACGCTGATCGGTTACGACGCGCACGTCGAGCCGCGCTCTCCGCACGAGCGGTTCATCGCACTGGGTCCGATCGCCGCCGGCAAAGGCGCGACGCTGATCGCGAATCCAGTCGCGGATCGCGTCGGTGACGCTCGCGTCGCTGCGGCGCTGCCGTTCGCGCCCCACGCGGTCTGCGCGCAGCTCGTCGGCGGCGTGCTCGATCTAGCGTTCGCCGGCCGCTCGCGCGTGCTCGCCGCGGGTCAGGTCATCGCCGAAGCCGCGTCCGACCGGCGAGCCGGCGAGGTCGTCGCCATCGTCGATCGTTGACCGTCCCACCGTCCCGGCGGCGTGCTAGACGTAGCAGATGTCCGCGGACCGTAGGCCGTTGCCCGTCGTCGACGACCCGCCGACCTCGTCGGGCGCAGTCGCCGATCAGCTGCTCGACATGTATCTCGATCCGGCCGCCGCCGAGATGCAGCACATCGGCAGCTACGAGATCCCGTCGGAAGCACAGGTCGAGCGCGTCATCGAGATGTGTCGCGCGCTGCTGTTTCCGGGCTACGCCGGCCCCGATGTCGCCCGTCTCGATCGAGTCGAGCTCCGCGAGCTGATCCGGCAACGCGTCGACGAGCTGCGGGTCGCGTTGCATCGCCAGGTCTATCGCGCCGCTCATCACAAGCGGCAGCAGGCGCTCGGCCGGTCCGACCTCGAGTGCGGCGAGTGCACGGTGAAAGCCGACGTCATCACCGATCGGTTCCTCGCGTGCTTGCCCGCGTTGCGCTCGGCGGTACGCGTCGATCTGCGCGCCGCGTACGAAGCCGATCCGGCCGCGACCGGGATCGACGAGATCCTGATGGCCTACCCCGGCACCTACGCGATCGCCGTCTACCGCATCGCGCACGCGCTGCTGGTCGAAGGCGCGGTCGTCGTCCCGCGCATGATGACCGAGCTCGCCCACCGCCGGACCGGGATCGACATTCACCCGGGTGCCGAGATCGGCGAGGCGTTCTTCATCGACCATGGCACCGGCGTCGTGATCGGCGAGACCACCCTGATCGGCAAGCGCGTGCGGATCTACCAGGGCGTCACGCTCGGGGCGCTCAGCGTGCCTCAGGGCGAGGCGCGGCCCGACCACGGTAAGCGCCGCCACCCGACGATCGAGGACGACGTGGTGATCTATGCCAATGCGACCATCCTGGGCGGGGACACCATCATCGGCAAAGGCGCCATCATCGGCGGCAACGCCTTCGTGACCGCCTCGGTAGACGCCGGTGGCAAGGTCTCGGGCGCCGGCCGAACGTCTAGGTAACGCAGAACCGCCCGTTCCGGGGCCCCTCGTCGTAGGGAGTCGGCCGTCCTTGCTTCGCCGGACAGCCGAGCAATTGACCGACTCGGGGCCGGTTTTTTCCGCGATCGTCGCCGGCGTGTTAGCATTCCTGTGGGTCGATGTCGGACGACGTCCAAGCTCGCCCGCGTACCAACACGCGACTGAAGGCCGAAGCGCCGCCGGGCATGGGCCTGGTGGGCGAAGAGGGTCGCCAGTCAATCGGTCGGTACGAGGTGATCAAGACCATCGGCAAAGGCGCGATGGGCGTCGTGTACAAAGCACGCGATCCGCTGCTCGATCGCCCGGTCGCGGTCAAAACGATCATGTCGCCGCAGCAGCAGGGCCGGCGCGTTCGTTCGGCGTTCCTCGAGCGGTTCCAGCGCGAGGCCAAGGCCGCCGCGAAGATGTCGCACCCGGCGATCGTCACGATCTTCGACGTCGGCGTCGACGAGGACACGACCGCGCCGTACATGGTGCTCGAGTACCTGCCGGGCGAGTCGCTCGCCGATCGGCTCGATCGCGTGCGGCTGCCGCTCGCGCGCTGCGTGCAGATCGGGCTCGATCTGGCGAGCGCGCTGTCGTTCGCGCACCGCCAGCGCATCGTGCACCGCGACGTCAAGCCGGCGAACGTGCTGCACGCCGGCGACAACCGCTGGAAGCTCGCCGATTTCGGCATCGCGCGTCTGCCCGACAGTGATCTCACGCAGGTCGGCATCTTCATGGGCACGCCCGGCTACTCGCCGCCCGAGGCGATCCGCGAGGGCCGCTACACGCCGCAGGCCGACGTGTTCGCGTGGGGCGCGGTGATGTACGAGCTGCTCAGCGGGCGCATCCCGTACGAGGGCCCGGACACCAAGACGACGAACGGCTTCGTCGTGCAGGGCAACGCGCCGCCGCCGACGCGGCACGACCCGTCGATTCCGGATCCGCTGTCGATGGTCATCATGACGGCGCTGCAGCCGCAGGCGTCGGCGCGGTTCAAGGACGCGAGCGAGGCCGAGCAGTCGCTGCGCGAGGCGTGGGATCGATGCCTGACGCAGGGCCTGGTGCACCCCGCGGTGCTGGCGATGGACGAGACGCCGCACGACAAGGCGCCGGCGCGCATGCACGAGCCGCGAGGCGTGGCGCGGCAGTCGCAGCCGGCGGCGGTGCAGCCGGCGCCGCCGAAGCTCGACGCGTTCCACGAGACCGACGAGCCGACGACGATCCAGTCCGGGCCGCCGACGCACGTCATCGATGGCAAGCGGCGCGCGGGCGACGACGATCCGACGCGGCTGCACGTGCGCGCCGACGAGGCGAAGGGCAAGGCCGACGCGACGGCGCGCGGCGTGGCGGCGGCGGCGACGACGCCGGCGCCGGTGAGGCGCGCGCCCGAGCCACCTGCGCCAGGCGCGTCG
>CAZDGY010000495.1:0-5326 GCA_964504685.1 uncultured Kofleriaceae bacterium
ACGGCGGCTTCGATCCGAGCGCCGGCACTGGTGACGTCCAGTACGCGACGATGTTGCCGATCGACGACAACAACCCGTACTACGCGTTCGACGTCGACGACATGTTGGTCGGCGGCAAGAGCCTCGGGTTCACCGCCCCTGATTTCGAGGAGCCGATCCTCGACACCGGTACGAGCTACACGTATCTGCCGACGGCGGTGCACGACGCGCTCGTCAAAGCGATCAACATGGACTCGATGTTCAAGTCGATGTTCCCCGCGCAGACGATCAGCGACAACAACTGCGTGACCAAAGCCGGCTCGACCGCGGCGCAGATCGATGCGGCGTTGCCGGTGATGGCGCTGAAGCTGCCGTCTGCATCGGGCGACATCACGATCTCGGTGCCGCCGAGCCAGTCGTACCTGCTCGACTTCGGCGGCGGCCAATGGTGTCTCGGAATCAACGACGGCGGCACGGGCAACGGTGCGACGCTCGGCGACACGTTCATGCGCGGCTATCTGTCGGTCATCGACACCGCGAGCGGCCGGATCGGCCTCGCCCCCGATGCCGGTTGCGCCGCATCCGGCGATCCGAACGCCCGGATCCGGATGACGAAGCCGCATCGTCCGCGGCCGCATCCGCGCTCGCCGGCGACGCTGAATCGGAAATAGCGCGTTCTTTCGCGCTACCGTGCGGCATGGAGTACCGCACGCTCGGCGGCTCGGGGCTCAAGGTCCCGGTCCTCACACTCGGCACCGGCACGTTCGGTGGCACGAACGAGTTCTTCCGCGGCTTCGGCACGACCGACGTCAGCGGCGCAGCTCGGCTCGTCGACATCTGTCTCGATGCCGGCGTCACGATGTTCGACAGCGCCGATGTCTACTCGGATGGCGCCGCCGAGCAGATCCTCGGCAAGGCGCTCGCCGGTAAACGCGACCGCGTGCTGATCTCGACCAAGGGCGCGATGCGCACCGGCGCCGGACCGAACGACATCGGCTCGTCGCGCCACCATCTCGTCGCCGCGGTCGACGCGAGCTTGCGCCGGCTCGCCACCGACTACGTCGACCTCTATCAACTGCACGCGTTCGACGCGCTGACGCCGGTCGACGAGACGCTGCGCGCACTCGACGACCTCGTCACTGCCGGCAAGCTGCGTTACCTCGGGTGCTCGAACTTCTCGGGCTGGCACTTGATGAAGTCGCTCGCGCACGCCGAACGCCACGGGCTGTCTCGCTATGTCGCGCATCAGGCGTACTACTCGCTCGTCGGTCGGGACTTCGAATGGGAGCTGATGCCGCTCGCGATCGAGCAACGCGTCGGTACGGTCGTATGGAGCCCGCTCGGCTGGGCGCGGCTGACCGGCAAGATCCGCCGCGGTCATCCACTGCCCGAGACCAGTCGACTGCGCAACGCGACGTCAGCGGCGGGGGGGCCGTCGATCCCCGACGAGCACGTCTACAAGATCGTCGACGCGATCGATGCGATCGCGGCCGAGACCGGCAAGACCGTGCCGCAGATCGCGCTGAACTGGTTGCTGCAGCGCCCGACCGTGTCGAGCGTAATCATCGGGGCGCGCGACGAGGCGCAGCTTCGCGCAAACCTCGGCGCGGTCGGCTGGCAGCTCACCGCTGGACAAGTCGCCGAACTCGATGCCGCGAGCGAGGTCACCCCGGCGTATCCGTACTGGCATCAGCGCGGCTTTCTCGAGCGCAACCCAACGCCGGTCTAGGGCTCGAGCAAGATCGGGTTGCCGTCGAGCGGCGCTAGGCCGCCGACACACGGATGCGAACCACCGTTGTCGAGCGGGACCTCGAACAACCGGCAGTACGAATGATAGATCCCGCAATCGATCGTCGACGACTGCATCGTGTCCCACGCGATCAGCGCGGTGTAGCCCGGAGCCGCCAGCGCGGTTGGAGAGCAGCCGGTGAGCCGCGTCGGATCCTTGCCGGTGATCGAATAGGTCCATTGCGTGCCGGTGTGAGATAGCGTGCCCATCGTCGCGCCGATCAGCCACTGATACATCGCGGACCACGCATATGCGGTCGCGGTCTTCTGCAGCGTCGCGGTCGCTTTGATGTAGTCGCCGAGCGATCCCCATTCGCCCGCACCCGGCGCGTACCAATAGAAGCGCGCGACGCCTGCCGCGAGCATCTGCAAGTAGCCGCGCACGAGGAAGCCCGGTGCCGGTGCGTTCGTCAGCGTGGCTTTCTTCGTCACGATCGTCTCGTTCGCGATGCTATCGGCGTCCATGCACGGCTTGGCCGGCGCGTCGAGGCACCCGCAATCGCTGTTCGCGCACGACGCGGTCGAGTCTCCGTTCGTTTGATAGTTCTCGCCCCAGCCGCCTTCGTCGACCCACATCGGCTTGCCGACCATGTGGTCTTGCGCGCCGGTCGTCAGCGCCGCGTAGCTGGCGAGCCGCATGGCCCAGTTGACCTCGGGCATGCCGGCCGCAAACGCGAACGTGTCTCCGGCGGAATCGCCGGTGCCATAGATGTGGAACACGAGCACGTCGGCGACATCGCCCGGCGACGGCGATTGCTCGAGGTAGTACTTCAGATCGTTGTAGCCGGCGGCTTGCGTGAACGACGGTGTGCCGACGGTGACCGTCGGATCGACGTACTTCACGATCCGTTGCAGGTCGGTCGCGGCGCGCGCGAGGTTCGCGCACGGCGTCGCTTTGTTCTTCTGACACGGCGGCGTGAGGTACTGCTTCGAGTTGACTTCGTTGCCAGGAGAGAAGCTGCGGATCTGCAACGTGCCGTGCCAGCCGTTCGCCTCGGTGCAGCCGTCGCACGTCTTCATCGCGAGCGCGAACACGAACTCCTGAAACGCGCAGTCGTCTTGCGGCAGTAGCGCCGCGGTGCGAAACGGCTGCGGGATGTTCACGCAATCGGTGCCGGTCGGCATGGTCAGATCGTCGGGGAGAACGCCGGAGCCCGCGCCGCCGACCGGATGACTCCAGTCGGGATAGTCGGCCGCGACGAAATGGACATCGTTGTTGTGCGCCAGGAACGCGGTCAGGCTCGCCCAGCTCCAACACGAGTCATCGAGCTGCGTCGGATCGCAGCGCGCGGTCTCGATCCCGGCCCAGTCGACGTCGGAGCCCCACGTCCGCAAGCTCCCGATGTCGGAGCCCGCGAGCGTCGGCCACGGCGTGTTCACCTTCGGCGCCGATGCGGGGTTCGCCGGCCAGTTGATCGAGAACATCATCGGCGAGACGCCGGTGTGAGCGACCGCGGCGTCGCCGGCGAGCGGCGCATCGCTGCCCGCGCTCACATCGTTGGTGCCGCCAGGTGCGCTGTCGGTGACCGCCGGGCTATGAAAGCCGCACGCGGTGAGGCTAAGTACGATCGCGGCTAACCGCATCCCTCATCTTGCGACGAGCGCAAAACCTCGCGCTAGTCTCAGAAAACTGAGTGCTCAGCGCCGCGCGCGATCGTTACCAAATCGTAGCTTCGATCGCTGCTTCGCTTTCTCGGCCTCGATCGCGCGATCGCGGGGCGGCGCCTCGGTCTCGAGCGAATCGATCAGCTTACGGGCGACGCGAAACGTCTCGACCACCGCGCGATCGAACGCGGCCGTGTTTGCCTGCGAGGGATGCGCATAGCCGCTGAGCTTGCGCACGAACTGCAGCGATGCGGCTCGGATCTCTTCGTCGGTCGCCGGCGGGGCGAAGTTGAACAGGGTCTTGATGCTGCGGCACATCCCCGACAAGCTACGCGACGCGAAACGCGTCCGCAACGCTAGGCATAGACGAGCGCGCGCCGCACGATCGACTCGGCGATCGCGACGAGCGCGACTCGCGTGACCGCGCGCAAGATGCCTTCGCGGCGCGTCGGCATCGCCGGCTTGGCGGCGGCGGCGTTGCGATGAGCGAGCTCGTAGCCGATCGCGATGCCGAGCCCGAACCGGGCCCACGGGCTGTCGAGGACGACGTTCACTGGCGATCGCATCGTTAACCTCGGTGCAATAGGCGCGCGCCGAGGTAACCGACCGCGACGCCGATCGCGATCGCGGCAAACGGATGCTGCTTGATCGTCGAGCCGACGGTCTTGACGCCCGAGCCGATGCTGCGCTGGGCATCGTCTTTGAGCTCGATAATCTTGTCACTCGCGTCGTGCAACCGGCTCGCGAGGTCGTCTGCGGCTCTGCTGATCGTCTTGGCTACGGTAGTCATGGCAGCGAGAACTGCAACGCGTGTACCGCGCGACGGCAGCGCGCCAACGCGACCGCGCGTTGTCGAACCGAGCGCACCAGCACGGCCGTGCGCCGGCGCGCGGTCACGACGCGAAGAACGGGCGCAGCACGTCCGCTAGCTTCGCCGGCTGCCCGGTGTTGTCGGCAGCGGTATGGCCGACGCGGCGCAGCTCGATCCGTGTCGCCGCCGGCAGCTGATCGGCGAGCTCGTCGACCGCGACTCGCAAGAACCGGGCGCTGCGCTCGCCGCCGAGCAGCAACACGGTGCAGCGCAAGTCGCGAAAGCTCGAGTCGTTCGCGATCTCGCGCACGAGTTGCGCGTCGTAGTGCATCGTCGGCACGAGTGCACGGAGTGCGATGTGGTCTTCGTGCTTGTTGGCGTCGTCAAGCCGCATCGCGAGCCGCATGCCGGCGACGAGCAACGGCCGCGCGACATGGGCGAGTGCCGAGCGATCGCTCGTACCTCTGATGACCGCCACGATTGCCGCAGGGAGATCGCCACGCTCGAGCGCGCGCTCGTATTCCGGCACCCATGCGCCGGGCTGCGCACCGCGCACGGTCAGCGGTGGCTCGTAGAGCGCGAGCTTGTCGATCGCGGTGAGCGTGCGAGCCGCGTATGCCGCGATGACCGCGCCGGAGCTGAGCCCGAACACGCCGCGGGCACCGGTCTCGCGCAACAGCGCATCGAGATCGGCGCGCTCGATGTCGAGCCCGTAACTCGCACCGAACGGTCCGCTCTTGCCGCGCCCGCGGCGATCCGGCACGTAGACCGTGAACGAATCGCCGAGCGCGGTCGCGAGCTTGTCGAAGTTTTGGGCGGCTTGGAGCCCGCCATGGACGAGCACCACGCCCGGCCCGCTCCCGTAGATGCGATAGCTGATCGCCGTGCCATCGACGGAGACCAGCGACGCGGTGCGATACGACACGGCCGGAGCGTAACGTGGCCCGGGCCGGCCTCGGGGCCCGCCACCCCGTTGCGCGACCAGTCGTGGGCACATTCCGGGGGCGCCGCCGCGCAACGTCGCGTCGCGGCGTGCACGCGAGTCGGCACGAGACTTGAGATAGCCCGGTTCGTGACCCGAATCCTCGCAATCCTTTTCGTGTCGGCGTGCACGGTCGGCGACTACGATCCGGCCGATGAAAT
>CAZDGY010000496.1:0-5321 GCA_964504685.1 uncultured Kofleriaceae bacterium
ACGATCTGATCGCCCTCGCGCAGCAGCAGCGCCACCGCGCGAGCTTCAGCCGAGTTGCCGCTGTCGGTGGTACTGACCATCGCTCCTCACCCCTTCCCGCCTACTCTATGTCCGGACTCTGACGTCGAGCGTAGGTTCTACTTCTTCTTGCGCGGCTTCTTGGCCTTCGCGTCGCCGGTCTCGGCCGCCGCGGGCTCGCCGCCGTCGGCGCTGACCTCGGCTGCATCGCTGGCGTTGTCCTGCGTGTTGTCGCGCTCTTTGATGCGCGCGGCCTTACCGGACAGATCGCGCAAGTAGTACAGCCGCGCCTGATGGACGCGACCGCGCGAGATGACCTCGACCTTGTCGATGTTCGGCGAGTTGTCGGGGAAGATCCTCTCGACACCGACGCCGTACGAAATCTTTCGCACGGTGAAGGTCGAGCGCGCGCCCTTTGCGACGCGACGGATGCACACACCTTCGAAGGCTTGAAGGCGCGTTTTCTCGCCTTCGCGAATCTTCGCCCACACCTTGATCGAGTCGCCCGGGCGGAACTCAGGGAGCTCCCCACCAGTGCGTCGTTGGCTCTTGTCGATCGATTCGAGAATCCGGTGCGCGCTCATTGCGGTCAAACCTTGCAAAAGACGTTCGGGGGCAAGGGTTTGCCAGAGATCTGGCGGTCGCGTCAAGTCGCGATACCGAAGAGTCGATCGAGGATGACCGCGCCGGCGCTGCGCACCGACAAATGGTTCCAGCCCGAACCTCCGTCGATCGGCGCAAGCACCCGCGATACCGGCAGATTTGCCTCGGCGAGCCCCCAGCCGGTGCCGAGCAGGAGCAGCACCGGGCCACTCGAAGATTCTGCGAGTAGCTCGTCGGGAGTCGCCCGCCGAACGCCCGGAAACGCCACCGGGCTCGCCGAAGTCGCAACGACGAGCGGCGCGGCGCCATAACTCGCGGTCAGCTCGGCGACCACAGTATCGACCGAATCGGCGGTGCGAACGAGGCGAAGCGCGGCGGCGCGATGCTCGCCTTGCTCGTCTGCCATCCACCGCGATGCGATGTGCTCGGCTTTTTCGCGCTGCGACGCGATCGGCGTGACGATGTGATAGCCCGCCAAGCCGTAGGTCAGCGACGACCGCGCGAGATCGTGAACGTCGAAGTTGGTCAACGCGGTCGTGATCACCGCGCCGGTGCGATCGACGACCGGGTGATGAACGAGCGCGAGGTGCGTGCGGCGCGCGAGCGGGACCACGCCGTGGGTCGCCGCCGACTTCAGCTCGGCTGGCGTCGGCCGATAGCGCCGCCACAACGCCGGCCGACGCGCGATCGTGCGAGCGATCGACTGCGCGCGTCGCCACGCCGCGATCGCCGCGTGATTGCCCGACGCGAGCACGGCAGGGATCGGCTTACCCTCGAGCTCGGCCGGCCGCGTGTAGTGCGGGTACTCGATCAGGCCCGCCGAGAAGCTCTCGTCGTCGGCCGACGCCGGCTCGCCGAGCACGCCGGGCACGAGCCGCGCGACTGCATCGATCACGACGAGCGCACCGAGCTCGCCGCCGGACAGCACGTAGTCGCCGATCGAAACCTGTTCGTCGATCGCGAGCTCGGTGACGCGCTCGTCGACGCCCTCGTAGCGCCCGCACACCAGCACGACGTGCGGCAGCGCGGCGAGCTCGCGGACGCGCGCTTGAGTCAGCGGTGCGCCGCCGGCGGATAACAAGATGCGATGGCCCGGCCCCGCCTTGCCGATCGCGGCGAGCAGCGGCTCCGGCTTCATCACCATCCCCGGGCCGCCGCCGTACGGCGTGTCGTCGACCGTGCGGTGCTTGTCGCTCGTGAACTCGCGCGGATCGATCGTGTCGACCGCGATGACGCCGGCTTTGACCGCGCGGCTGACCACGCCACCGCCGTCGAGCGCGGGGGTGATCAGCTCCGGCAACAGGGTGAGGACGGTGAACCTCATCGCCGCTTGCTCTCCGGCAGGCCGTCCGGCGGATCGACGGTGATGACGCCGGCCTCGAGATCGACGCCGAGCACGTAGACATCGACCAGCGGCAGCAAGCGCTCGATGTCGCCGTCGTGGATCACGAGCAGCTCTTGCACCGAGCTCGCATCGATCGCGGCGACCGTGCCGTACGGCGAGCCATCGGCGCGGCGGACCGCGCAGCCGACGAGGTCGGACAACAGCACGTCGTCGTCGCCAAGCCCGAGCGCTTCGCGGTCGACCTCGACCTTGGCGCCTTGGAGCGCTTCGGCGTCGTTGCGCGTCGTCACCCCATCGAGCGCGACCAGCCAACCGCGATGGGTCGACCGCGCCTGCTTGATCGTGCGGGCGACGCCGCCGACCCAGATCGTCTCGACCTCGCCGAGCGTCGCGGAGTCGGGATCGTGCGTGAAGATCGCGACTTCGCCGCGGATCCCGTGGGCGCGTGCGACGGCGCCGATCTCGATCCGCGCGGCTCCCATAAGGCCGCCCAGGATTATTCGAGGATCTCGACCAGCGTGCGCTTGCGCGACCGCGGCGCGACGGCTTGCACGATCGCGCGCAGAGCTCGCGCGGTCTTGCCGCCGCGGCCGATCACCTTGCCCAGGTCGGACTCGGCGACCTCGAGCTCGTACACGTTGGCGGCGCGCTCTTCGACGAGCTCGACCCGCACTTCGTCCTGCTTGTCGACGAGGTTTACCGCGAGAAAGCGGATGAGCTCGGCGAGATCGGGCTCGGTCGCCACTACGCGGCCTTGGCGGCGGTGCGTGCGACGCGACGGACGATCGAACCGAGCGTGCCGCTCGGCTGCGCGCCGACCTTGAGCCACTTGTCGTAGCGCTCTTGGTCGAGCTTTAGGACCTTGGTGGTCGGATGATAAGTGCCGAGCAATTCGATGAACCGACCATCGCGCGCGCACCGCTTGTCAGCGGCCACGATCCGATAGAACGGCGACTTCTTTTTGCCTTGGCGAGAAAACCGAATGACGACAGCCATATGTTCCTTGCAACCTGCGTTCGATCACACCGCACCGCCATCCGGCGGTGTTGCCGACCCAGGCACGCCTGGGCCGTCGAGCGCGGCAATCTACCCAGGCATGTAGGGCCTGTCAACGTGGTATACGAGCTGGCGATGCGCCGGCGGATGGCCGCTTTCGGGGTCGTGCTCGCGGCGGCTTGTTGCTCGAAATCCGAAGTGAAAGACGGTGGTTCGGGCTCTGCGCTCGGCAAGCCTCCGGTCGCTTTCACGTTGTTCGCCCTCGCCGAGGTCCGCGGCCAAATCGGGCCATGCGGCTGCACCTCCGACCCGCTCGGCGACATCTCGCGCACCGCGCAGCTCGTCGCCGAAGCGCGCGCCAAGGGCCCGGTGCTGGTGATCGATGCCGGGGGCCTGTTGTATTCGCAGAACCCGGTGCCTCCGCACCTCGAGGCCGAAGAGGAGCTCAAAGCAAATCTCCTAGCGTCTCTATATAAGGAGCCGCTGCAGGTCGCCGCGCTCGGGGTCGGCGCGTCCGACCTGGCCAAGGGCGAAAGCGCGGTCCGCCTGCCGCGCGAGCTCGTCAACCCGCCGGCTGCATCCAAGCTGCCGATCGAAGCGCCGAAGGTCGTCCAAGTCGGCGACGCGAAGGTCGGCGTGTTCGGCGTGATCGCCGAGGACTCGTTCGGCCACTTCGCGGTCACCGCGCCGGTCGACGCCGCGAAGCTCGCGATCACCGGGCTGCGCGGTCGCGGTGCCGACGTCATCGTCGCGTTGGTCCAAGCGGGTAGCAAGAAGGACGCGGTCGCGCTGATCCGTCAGATCGGCGGCATCGACGTCGCGATCGCCGGCTTGGGGCTCGACGCACCGGAGCCCGAGAACGTCGAGATCGAACCGTCGAAGGTCGGCGACGGTTGGCTGGTCATTCCCGGGAACCGCGGCCAGGTGTTGAGCCGGATCGACATCTCGCTGCGTCGCGACGGCACCCACCCGGTGTTGCCGTTGGTCGATGCCGGCGGTGCCGGCGCTGCGACCGCGAAGATCGCGGCGATCGACAAGCGCCTCGCTGCGCTCGACATCGAGCTCGCGAAGTTCGCGACCGACAAGACCGCCGATCCGACGTTCGTCGCGACGAAGCAAGCCGAGCGCACGGACCTCGCCGCACAACGCGCCGATCTCGTCGCGCATCCGCTCAAGGCGCCGCCACGCGGCAGTTACCTCACGCTCGATCAGATCCGGATCAACAAGGCACTCGCATGTAGCGCACCGGTGCAAGAGGCGGTGCGCGCGTACGATCGCGACGCCGGGGCCGCGAATGTCAAAGCCGCGGCCGACAAGCCCGTCCCCGAGCCGGCGAAGGGCCAAGCGACGTACGTCGGGATGGCAGCGTGCGGCGACTGTCACTCCGACGAAGTCGAGTTCTGGAAGAAGACCGTGCACACCCAGGCCTGGCAGACGCTCGTCGATCGCGGTCAGCAGTTCGACTACGAGTGCATCGGCTGTCACGTGACCGGGTTCGACAAACCGGGCGGCTCGAACCTCGCGCACAACGACAACCTGCGCGACATCCAATGCGAGACCTGCCACGGCCCCGCATCGATCCACGTCGCGAAAGGCGGCGAGGAGAAGCCCCCGGCGGTGAAGCGCTCGCCGTCGCCCGATCTGTGCGCGACCCAGTGCCATACCCACGAGCACAGCGACACGTTCCAGTACGAGGCGTACCTGCGCGACATCGTCGGCACCGGCCACGGCGACGAACGGCGCAAGCAGCTCGGCGACGGCCCGACCGGCCACGAGCTGCGCAAAGCGGCGTTGGACAAAGCGGGCAAAGCGATCGGCGCCGGCTGTATTCGATGAGCTCGCTGCAAGCCCGACCGCTGATCGTGATGCTCTTGATCGCCGGCTGCAGTAGCGCGCCGCGCCAGACGACGACCACCACGGTCACGCCGCCGACCACCGGCGTCGTCCATGGCATGGCGTCGTTCTACAACGAGCCCCAGATGACCGCGTCGGGCGAGCGGTTCGACAAGCACGCGCTGACCGCGGCGCATCGCACGCTGCCGATGGGGACGCTGATCCGCGTGACCAACACGCGCAACGGGCGCAGCGTCGAGGTCCGCATCAACGATCGCGGCCCGTACGGGCATCGCCGCGAGCGGATCCTCGATCTGTCGGAGGCGGCGGCGGAGCGGCTCGACTTCCTCGACGCCGGCAGCGCGCCGATCACGATCGAAGTCCTGCGCCGAGGCGCGCGATGAGCGCGTCCGCGACCGCGCCGCCGCCGCTGATCGCGCTCGCCCACCTGAGCAAGCACTACGGCCCGATCGTCGCGCTGCGCGCGCTCGACGCGACGATCGACGGCAAGATCATCGGCCTGCTC
>CAZDGY010000497.1:0-5312 GCA_964504685.1 uncultured Kofleriaceae bacterium
TCGGGCCGCGCGGGTTCGCGATCACGGTGGCGCCGGCGATCGCTTTGCCGGCTACATCGACGAGGTGACCTGCGATCGACGCGCTCGACGAGACGGCGACGACAACCTCGCCCATCGAGCTCGTGACGTGCACGACCTGCTCGCCGAT
Organism: uncultured Kofleriaceae bacterium; assembly: GCA_964504685.1. Taxonomy (GTDB): domain Bacteria; phylum Myxococcota_A; class Polyangia; order Haliangiales; family Haliangiaceae; genus JABFXX01. The sequence continues at coordinate 149 of CAZDGY010000497.1, forward strand.
GTCGCCGTTGCTACAGCGCGCGGTGATCTTGCCGTCGCCCGGCGCGACCGGACCGAGCGTGAACACGCCATCGTCACCTGTCGTCAGCGGCTCGACCCTGGTGTAGAGCTGCGGCCCCATCATCTCGCCTGCGCGGATCGACACCTCGCACACCTCGCGCGGCTCGACCCGGCCGACGAGCTTGACGCCGCTCCGCACGATCACGCGAACGCCGTCGACGTCTTTCGCGCCGAGGTGGACGGCGACCGGGCTGAGCGGAACGAGATCCGCACGGGTGCCGAATAGCCCGTACTGACCGGGCGGGAGGCCCTCGAGCACGAACGCGCCCTTCGCGTCGGTCTTCGCGCTCGCGTCGGTCTCGAAGGTCTGCACGTCGACACCCGCCTGCGCGACTCCGGCTTCGTCGACCGCGACGCCGCGAATCGCCGGCCCGGTGCCGACGAGGATCTCGACGCCGCCCGCTTGCTCCGCGACCCCCAAGCCGACGCGGGTCGGCTCGCGCGACCTGCGAGGCCCGAGCTTCGCGTTCAACACGTAGGCACCCGGTCGCAACCCGGTGACGCGGAAATGGCCGTCTGCTGACGTCGTCACGCGGTGACGAGACGATTCGCCGAGCATCATCGTCGGTGCATCGCGCGCTGCTTCGACTTCGGCACCCGGCACGGGATCTCGCGAATGTTCGTCGCGAACAATGCCTTCGACGACTCCGCCCGGCACGAGCGCGAAGTCCGCGGTCGCGCCGCTCGGTCCGATCTGGATGTAACGCGCTTGCGGCGCGTAATCGGGCGAGCTCGCAGCGACCACGGCCTGCCCTTCCGCGATCGTCAGCTGATACTTGCCGTCGCCGCCGGTCAGCGCGCTCGACACCGCGTCGGCTGGCTTCGCGCCGCCGCCGATGTGGGCCGCGTCGATCCGCGCGCCGGAGATCGGGCCGCCGGTCGCATCGATCACCGTGCCGACGAGCGTGCGGCCACCGATCGGCAACGTCAGCGCGAGCTCCGCGGTCTCGCCGGGAGCGATCGCTCGCGGTGCGAGCGCTGCTGGCTCGTGGCCAGGAGCCGACGCGCTGACCTTCCACGTCCCGGCGTCTAGGTCGTCGGAGTGCGCGATGCCGTCCGCGCCCACGCGAGCGATCACGACCTCGCCGTCTTCGGGCGCGAAGCGCACGATCGCACCGGCGATCGGGCCGTGAGCATCTCGCACGGTCACGACCGCGTGAGCTTTGGCCTCCGGCGCATTCGCCGCACCGGTTGGCAGCGTCGGCTTCGCGATGTCGGCGACCGGCGGCGGTGCGCTGGTCGACGTGCCGTGGCGATGCCAGAGCAGAAAGACAATGCACCCCGCGACGAGCGCGGTGGCCCCAGCGACGACCCTCTTGTTCATCGGCATTCCAAACCGGCGTTGGCGCGCGGCAATTCCTCAAAAACTGTGCGATTGCGCGCCATCGACGACGATGCAGGCACCGCTGATCCAGCGCGCGCGGGGCGAAGCGACGAACGCGACCGCATCGGCGACCTCCTCGGGTGCGCCGAACCGACCGAACGGCAGCTCGCGCCGGATCATGTCGGCGATCGCGGCCGGGTCGGCCTTTTGCCGGCGATCCCAGCCGCTGCCTGGAAACACGATCGAGCCCGGGGCGACACTGTTGACCCGAATGCCGTGCTTCGCATAGTCGCGCGCCATCGCTTTGGCCATCGCGATCACCGCGGCCTTCGCGATGTTGTAGCCCGGAGCGCCGCCGGCCTCGCGGCCGTAGACCGACGAGATCAGCGTGATCGAGCCCCCGCCCGCCGCGGTCAGATGCGGCACCGCGTGCTGCGCGACGCGCACCGCCGACCACAGATTTGCATCGAGCGACTTGGTCAGATCGGCGTCGTCCATCGCCGCGGCGTCGCGCGCGAACGACTTGCCGACGTTGCACACGACCGCATCGAGCCGACCGAACGCCTTGACCGCCGCGGCGACCGCAAGCTCGGCACCATCGCTCGTGGCGACATCGGCGACGACTGTCGCGTGGCTGCCACCGACGGTCGCGAGCTCGCCGCTCACCGCTTCGAGATCGCTGGCACCGCGCGCTACCGCGAGCAAGTTCGCCCCTTCGCGAGCGAGTGCGAGCGCGATCGATCGACCGATGCCGCGACTCGCACCGGCGACGAGGCACGCCTTGCCGGCGAGCCCGAGGTCCATTACGGAATCTCCCAGGTGTGGCCCCACAATGCCTGGCCGCCGTCGATCCGCAGCGTCGCGCCGGTGATGAACGCCGCGGCGGGCGATGCCAAGAAGGCGATCGATGCCGCGACTTCTTCGACCGTGCCGGTGCGCTTCAGCGGCGTCTCGGTCACCCCGCGCTCGAGCAGTTGCGGCGGATATTGCGCGGTGCCGCTCGACTTGATGATGCCGGGGGCGACCGCGTTGACGAGGATGCCGAACTGCGCCCACTCGACCGCGAGCGTCATCGTCAGGTTTTCGACGCCCGCGCGCGCCGCGCCGGTGTGCGCCATGCCGGGAAAGCCGCGGTAGGTGTTCGCGGTGACGTTGATGATCCGGCCGCCGTTCTTGATCATCCAGCGGTTCGCGACCTCGCGACACATATGGAACGTGCCGACGAGGTTGTTCTTCACGACCGCGAGAAAACCGTTCGGCGTGATCATCTGCGCCGGCGACGGAAACTGACCGCCTGCGTTGTTGATCAGGATGTCGATGCGGCCGAAGCGCGCGAGCACTTCGCCGACGAACGCTTCGACTTGCGCCGGCTCGCGGATGTCACAGGGCAGCGCGAGGCAATCGCCGCCGAGTTGCTGCTTCGCGGTGTCGAGCTTGGCTTGCGTGCGGCCACAGATCGCGAGCTTCGCGCCGAGCCGGGCGAGCTCCGCAGCGGTCGCGAGTCCGATGCCGGAACCACCACCGGTGACGATCGCGACGCGGTCGCGCAGGATCCCGGGGGCAAAGATGCGCTGGCTCTCGGCGGTCGGCGTTTCCATCGGCCGTGACCGTACTCGATCGCGGCGTCTCGATCACGCGGCGGCGTTACTCGTCGTCGGCGAGCGGTAAGCCGAGCTGAGGCGACTCGGTCGCCGCTTCGGACCTCTCGAACCGCACGGCGCCCGATTCGTCGGTGTAGTTCGCGGCGAGCCGCTGCGCGGCGACGGCATCGATGTTCCCGAGCCGATCGAGCGCGAGCGTGACGAGGTCGCTCCATGCGACCGACTTGCGGCCGTTGTCGAGCAGCGTGGCTTCGATATCGCGCGCGATCCGGCGCAGATCTTCGTCCGTGACGTTTGTCCGGTGGGCGGACACTCGGCGCAGCGACTGGAACAGCTTCTCGCCATCGAACGGCTCGACCGCACCATCGCGTTTTTGCACCTTGAGCCCGGGCGCACCGAGCCGCTCGTACGTCGTGAACCGCCGCTTGCACACGGTGCAGACGCGACGACGGCGCAAGCCATCGGCCGTGACCCGGGTCTCGGTCACGCTCGAGTCGCCACTGCAGTAAGGGCACTGCACGCGAGAAGCTTAGCGCCTGCCGGGCGTGCAACGAAATTTCGTCATCAGGCTCGGCGACGAACCGGTGTCGGACAGCCGCCAGAACGTGTCGCCGCGGACCGCGAGCGCTTCGGGGAAGCCGACCCCCATTGGCCCTATCATCTCGACCTTCGCGGTCGCCGGATCGGCCCAACCGGTGACGCGATAGACGTGCGCGAGATCGAACATGTTGCTGCCGGCCCACAGCGTGTCGTCTTCGGAGAACGTGCAGTCGGCGAGCGAGCCGGGTCGCGTGATCGCGATCGCCCGTGCATGATCGACCGCGAGCTTGCCGTCTTTATCGACGACGCAATACAGACGGCCATCGGCCTTCGCGGCGGCGAACCCGAGGCAGTCGTTCGTCGGATGCGCGGCGAGGCACAAGCCTTCGTAGTTGCGACCGCAGTTCGCGTGTTTTTGCTCGCACACCATGCCGTCGCCCGCGAGCTCGGCGTCGTTATCCTTCTTCTTCTTCGACAGCGTCACCGGGCCGATCGGGTAAGGCCCGTCGACGAGCTCGAAGCCGCCGGCCACGCGCTTCCACACCCGCATCCAGCCGGCCGAGGTCAGGCCGTAGATCCGATCGCCGTGCACCGAAACCCCTTCGATGTCGTCGCCTGGGCCGCCGAGCGGCATCTTGCCCTGTTCGCCGGTCGCTCCAGTCTCGGGATCGAGCAAGCCGTACGCTCCATCGTTGCCGGAATCGCCGACTACGAGCATCTGCAACTTGCCGTCGATCGTCAGCCAGCCGGCATCGGATGCCTCCGGAATTGGGGTCTCTGCGGCGAACGGCTGCTGCTCGCACGTCCACCCTGGCGGCTCGGGCTTCGCAGCGGGCGCGGCGCTGCCTGCCGGTGCCGCTTCGCCGTTCGGCGGCGCCGACTTACTGCACGCGCTCGCGACAGCGACGGCGAGGAGTACGCAGCGAGCCACGTCCACGCTATAGCATCGCCTCGGTCAATGTCCGAGTCCCGCCGCTATCTGGTCAAGGAGATGTTCGGCCCGACGCTGCAAGGCGAAGGGGCGCACGCCGGGCGGCCATGCGTGTTCCTGCGCTTCGCGGCGTGCAACCTCGCTTGCACGTGGTGCGATACCGACTTCGCGCCTGAAGGGGCCGAGCGGTTCACCGCCGACGAGATCGTCGCACGACTCGTCGCGCTCGATCGCCACGCGGCGCGGATGGTCGTCGTCACCGGCGGCGAGCCGACCTTGCAATGGGACACCGAGCTATCCGAGGCGCTGCGACTGTCCGGATTCCGGACACACATGGAGTCGAACGGCACTCGCCCGGTCGCCGGACACATCGATTGGCTGACGATCTCGCCGAAGCCGCAGTTCCATCCGGCATCGCTCGAGCTCGTGTCGCAGGTCGCGCCGAGCGAGATCAAAGTCGTGATCGACGACACCGTCGATGCCGTAGCGCTCGATCGCTACACCGAGCGCTACGCGTGCGATCACTACTTCGCGCAGCCATGCATGGACGCGCGTTACGCAGAGCATCTCGCGCGCACGATGCAGCTGATCCACGAGCGCCCGCGCTGGCGCCTGTCGCTCCAGCTGCACAAGATCCTCGGCGTGCCTTAAGCTCAATGCCGCTCACTTAGTGGCCTTGGTCGTCGACGGGCGTTTCCGGTCGTAGTTG
>CAZDGY010000498.1:0-5310 GCA_964504685.1 uncultured Kofleriaceae bacterium
CGGATCATCGTGGTTGGCAAAGACGACGACCACGATAGCTACGAGGCGCTCCTCGCATCCGCGCGCGACTACATCGCGTTGCCGGTCCTCGCTGAAAACGACCCGCTCGGCACTTGCTACACGAGCGGCACGACCGGCGACCCGAAGGGCGTCGTCTACACGCACCGCTCGACCGTGCTGCATACGCTGGTCGCCGCGTTGCCCGACCAACTCGGGCTCGTCCGCGCCGACACGCTGTTGCCGGTGGTGCCGATGTTTCACGTCAACGCGTGGGGCTTGCCGTTCATCGCGACGATGGTCGGCGCCAAGCTCGTGTTCCCGGGGCCGTTCCTCGATCCGCCGAGCCTGCTCGATCTCATGGCGAGCGAACGCGTCACGTTCGCTGCCGGCGTGCCGACGATCTGGATCGGCATTCGCGAAGCACTCGACGCCGCGCCCGGTAAGTGGCAGCTGTTGCCGAACGTGCAGATGATCGTCGGTGGCGCCGCGGTGCCCGAGAAGTTGATCCGCGACTTCGATCGGCTCGGCCTGCGCATCGTCCACGCATGGGGGATGACCGAGACGTCGCCGATTGGCTTGGTGTCGCGGCTGTCGCCCGAGCTCGCCGCGCTCGACGAGGCGACCGGATACAAGCTGCGCGCGAAGCAAGGCGTGCCGCCGCCGCTGCTCGATCTGCGCGTCGTCGGGCAGCAGGGCGACGTCGCTCACGACGATCAGAGCTCGGGCGAGGTGCTCGTGCGCGGCCCGTGGATCGCCGACGAATACAGCGGAGGTCAGACGCCGGAGCGGTGGACTAGCGATGGCTACTTTCGCACCGGCGATGTCGCGACCGTCGATCAATATGGTTTCGTGCGGCTCGTGGATCGCGTCGCGGATCTGATCAAGAGCGGCGGCGAATGGATCGCTTCGGCGACGATCGAGACCGCGCTGATGGATCACCCCGCGGTGCGCGAAGCGGCGGTGATCGGCATTCCCGATGCGAAGTGGAGCGAGCGGCCGATCGCGGTCGTCGCGTTCAAGCCCGGCGCGTCGGCGAGCCCGGACGAGCTGCGCGCGTTTCTCGCCGAGAAATTCCCGAAGTTCTGGTTGCCCGACGCGTTCGAGGTGATCGATGCGATCCCGCGGACGTCGACTGGCAAGTTTCAGAAGACCGAGCTGCGCAAGCGCTATCGCGGCTAGGTCCTAAGGCGCGGCGAGCTCGAGGGCGAGCGCGTGGAGGTCGCGCTCGAGCGATGCGGTGTCGCGCTCTCGGTAGAACCGGCCACCGGTGCGCGCCGCAAGGTTCATGAACTCCGCAGGGTCTGCATCGGGGAAAAAGGGTTCTTGCCAGGTTCGCCGCCGACGAGGAACGTGAACAGTTGTCGCCGTCGCCGATGAGCACGATGACCCTGCGCTGCTTCGGCGAGCCGCCGAGGGCGTCAACCGCGTTCGCGACGCTGTCACCCATCGCGGTTCGTTACTCCCGTAGATCACGATGCCGAAGTGATCGCGTTTGTCGCTCGCTACGAATTCGCGCAGGGCCTGCCTCGCGGCCTCGAGGCGCGACGGAGTCAGATCGACCTCTTCCATCGAAGACGAACATGTCGAGCGCGAACACGATGTCGTGGAGCGGCGGTGCGAGTGGCGGCGCGCACCGCGCTAGTTGAGCCAGATCATCTTGCCGTTGATCCGGATCTCTTCTTTGGAGTCGACGTTGAGATCGTCTTCCGCGTGGACGCCGACCCTGCCGCCGGTGAGCTCGAGCTTCTCGCTACCGGCGATCGAGACGTGGGGCGCGGCGATCTCGACCGCCTCGCTCGCCTTGAGCTGAAGCCGCGCCGCCTCGACTTGGACGATCGGGCCCTGCTCGGTCAGCTGGATGCGAATCTCGACCAAGCCGGCGCCGCTGCGGATCTCGACTAGCTGATCGCTCCCGGTCTCGGACACCACGAGCTTGCGGCCGTCGCGCAGGTAGACCTCGCGCTCATCCCCGGTCTCGGACAGCTCCTCACCGGTCTCGGGGTGGAGTTTCTGCTTCGGCGATCCCGACATCTTCGCAAAGGCTATCATATGGATCCCGACCGACCCGCGTCGGGTTTGACCACGAGGAACACGCGGGGGGCTTCGTCCGTATAAGCTCGTAACCACTAGACCATGCCGGCGCCCCAAGCCTCCGTAATGCAGCAATTCGCGCGGACGAAGTTCATGAGCTTCGCGCTGCGCGTGCCGACGAATTGGCAGGACCCGAGCGGGGATCCGGACGCTCAGCAGTACAGCAACGCGTTCAAACCGGAAGAAAAGGCGACCTCGCCGGGCACCCCACCGCTGTTCGTGCCCGCGTCGCTGAACAAGTACCACACCGATACCCAGAAGATGCTGATCGCGACGTTCGGCAACTTCATCGACAACATGTGCTCGGCGATCTGCTCCGCGTGGTCGAATTGGCAGTCGACCTGCTCGATGGCGGGTTTCGTGGTGTCGGGCCCGATCGTGTCGGGCGGCCAGATCATCGGCGTGCCATGGATGCCGTTGATCCTGTCGGGCGGCGCTCCGATGGGAAGTGCGATGCAGATGAAGTACACGACGACCATCGCGACCGTGATCAGCAACGCGTGGATGACGTTTAGCTCGACGGTCACCGCCGCGGCCCTGCCTTGGTATCCGGCCTACGCCGCGGTGCCGACGCCGGTCGCGCCGCCGATGCCCAATGTCCCGACCCCGTTCGCGATGTTCATCCAGGTACCGGTTTCGATCACGTCCGACCTGCTGAAGATGCAGATGGTCGCGCAACACGGCGATCCGAATGCGCCGTTCGCGTCACAGCTGTTCGAGTCGATCAGCTTCGCGTTCGAGCAGTGCTACACGCTGTGGAAGGCTACGACGATGGTGAATAACGTCATGGCGATCGCCAGCGGCGGGACGCCGATCTCGCCGATTCCGGCAGTCGGCACTGCGATGATGGCGCCTGGAGGATTTACCTGATGCCGCCGCAATGTCGTCTCGGAGATAAGTCGCAAGTCCCGTCGGACGCGCACATGTGTCCCGGCTGTCCGCATACGTGCATCGGCCCCGCGATCAAGGGCTCGCCCGACGTTATGGTCAACGGCCGAGCCGCGACCCGCGTCAGCGATACCGGGACGCACTCGGCGTGTTGCGGCGGTAACACCTGGGTCGCGCAAGCGGGCAGCAGCACCGTGATGATCAACAACCTCGCCGCGCATCGCCTTGGCGATCAAGACACGCACTGCGGCGGAGTCGGCACGATGCAAGAAGGCTCCGACAACGTCATCACCGGCGGCTGACCGTCCCCACGCTCGAGCCGCGGGCAGCCCGGTTCCCGTGATCTACGGCGGCAGCATGTAGCGGCCGTTCGCGAACGAGTGCTCGACCTCGGGCAAGATCTCCGCGCGCGCGAGCAGCAACGACCGGTCGACGTCGAGCTTGAAGATCACGATGTAGCCGGCGAAGAAGAACACGGTGATCGCGATCAGGATATGGAGCAGCGGGAATGCGCCTACCGCGATCGCGGTCACGACGCCGCCGAGCGTGAGCACCGCACCGGTACGCACCCGCTTGAGCACGCCCTTCCAGTGCATGCCTATCGGTGCGACCGACGCGTCGTACGCCGGTTTGGTCGCGCTCGCGATGATCGCGACGTCGGTCGTCTTCATCATCGCGGCGGTCTTGATCGCGGCGGCGACCGCTTCGAGGAACGTCGTCTTCCCACTGCGCGCCATGAGCTCGGCCTGGTTGCCGTTCGTACGCAGCAAATGGATGATCATCGGGCGCGCTTCGAGATAGCGCAGCCGGCCCGCCGTGGCTGAATACGCCCACAAGGTCATGCCGAGGCCCGCGAACACGAGCAGATAGCTGAGCGCTTCCTTCACCCGCCATTAGGATATCGCGGGTTCACGGTGCTTGTCGCGATTGCGAAAACCCGGTACCCAAGGGAGTGGCTCCGTCGCTGCGCTCGCTGGTCAAGAACGCACTGTTCGACCATATCCCCGGGCTGCTCCGGCGCGGCCCGACGAGCGCCAAGCGCGTCGCCTTGACTTTCGACGACGGCCCGGACGCGATGACCCACGCGTACCTCGACCTACTCGACCAGCTCGCCGCACCTGCGACGTTCTTCGTCGTCGGCAAACACGTCGAGGTGCACCCCGAGCTCGTCTCCGAGTACGTGCGCCGCGGTCATCAGATCGCCGGTCACGGCTACGACCACACGCGATTCACGAAGCTGTCGCGCGCCCAGCTGCTCGAGCAATGCTCCCGCACCGAGCGAGTGCTCGGCGACGGCCGCGGCAGTCGGCCGTGGGTTCGCCCGCCCTACGGCGCGCTCGACGCGAAGTCGCTGATCTCGCTGCGCGCGGCAGGTTACATCGTCGCGCTGTGGTCGATCGATCCCGAGGACTACACCGAGAAGGATCCGAAGACGCTCGCCGACCGCTGCGCACCTGGCGCGGTCAACGGCGGCGACGTGCTGTTGTTTCACGAGGGACAACAATGGACGCTCGATGCGCTGCCCGCGATCGTCGGTGGCTTGCGGGCCGCTGGGTTCGAGCTCGTGACGATGCGCGACCTCGTCGAGCCGCGGCGGATGTAAAGTTCGCGTGACACGTCATATCGCGGCGAAAGTGCCGCTAGCCTCGAGTGATAGTCTGCTCGTGATTCGACTTCGCTCGCTCGCGCTGGCCACACTCCTCGTCGCGTGCGAGCGAGCCGCCGATGCTCCGCCCGCGCCGGCGCAACACCGGGTGGCGATCGTGAATCGCCCGATGTTCGAGCTCCGGCAGATCACTCCGCGTGACCCGGAGATTCTCGAAGAATGGAAAAGGGCGGTCGATGGTCCACGCGCCGACGTCTATGGTGTGGACGCATGGCGCTCTGCGGGGCTGAACCCGCGAAGCGTCATCGGGTCATGGTCCGTCGCAGTCAACGCGATGGAATTCGTCCGAGACGTTCCATTCGAGCGCGAGCTTCGGCAGCGAATTGCGACAGCGCTGCGCGCGGTTCCCGGAATCACCGATGTCGTCGAAGGTGATCGCGAAGTCTGGGTCGTCGGCGGCTCGCCGTCTGGGCGCGACCTCGCAACTGCGGTCGCTGCGGTCGTGGACGAGCTCGCGCCGAAGATCCAGGCTTACCTGCGCGACACCTCCAACGACGCTCTTTGAGAGACTTACGCGCGGAGCCGCGGCTGAAGCCAGCGCGCGAGCGCGGGATACATCTCGCGTGCGGCGCGGCTGCCGACGACTGCTCCGACGTGACCGCCCGCGACCTCGAGCGTCGCCGTATCGGTCGAGCCGACGAGATCGAGCAACGCGGTAGCCGCCG
>CAZDGY010000499.1:0-5306 GCA_964504685.1 uncultured Kofleriaceae bacterium
AACTCCGGCTCGGAGGCAAACGAAGCCGCGATGAAGCTCGCGCGCCGTTATCAAGCGGTCGTCGCGGATGCACCGTCGCGCACGACGTTCGTCGCGACCACCGGGAGCTTTCACGGCCGATCGTTCGCGACCGTCGCGATCACCGGGCAGCCGAAGTACCGCGAGGGCTTCGGTCCGCTCGTCGGCCCGGTCGAGCACATGCCGTACGGCGACCTCGAAGCGGCGGCCAAGGCGCTCGAACCGCGCACGGCCTGTGCGTTGATCGTCGAACCGATCCAAGCCGAAGGCGGGATCATCGTGGCGCCGCCCGGCTATCTCGCCGGCCTGCGCCGGTTGTGCGACGACACCGGCACGCTGTTGATCTTCGACGAGGTGCAGACCGGCATGGGCCGCACCGGACGGTGGTTCGGCTACCAGCACGACGGCGTCGTGCCCGACGTGATGACGCTCGCGAAGGGCCTCGGCGGTGGCATTCCGATCGGCGCGATCGCGGCGAGCGAGAAAGCCGCGGCAGGGCTCGCGGCGCAGGCCGGTGGCGCGGTGCCGCATGCGTCGACGTTCGGCGGCAACCCGCTCGCGTGCGCCGCGGCGAACGCGGTGTTCGACATCATCGAGACCGAAGGGTTGATCGAGCGCGTCGCCCAAGCGGGCGATTATCTCGGCGGCAAGCTCGCCGACCTGGTCGCGAAGTTCCCTGGGCACGCGCTCGAGACTCGCGGTCGCGGCTTGTTGCGCGGGGTGTTGCTCTCGGGCTCGCCCGCGCCGGTCGTCGCGTGTTGTCGCGAGCAGGGCGTGCTGCTGTCGATCGCCGGGGACAAGGTCATCCGGTTTGCGCCGCCATACGTCGTCGACCGCAAGCAGCTCGACGAGGCGGTGGCCGTGCTGCACGAGGTGCTCGCCGCCGGAGTGGGCAAGTGATCGCCGGTCGTCCCAAGCCGCGTCGCGGGTTCCTCACGTTCACCGACGTGCCAGCCGCCGCGTGGCCCGCGCTGTGGGATCGCGCGGCATATCTCAAGATCCATCGCGTTCAGACCACGCTCGCCGGGCGCGCGGTCGCGCTCGTATTCGAGAAGGCGTCGACCCGGACCCGCGTGTCGTTCGAGGTCGGCGCGTTCGAGCTCGGGGGGCACGCGGTGGTGCTCAACGCGCAGGGTAGCCAGATCGCGCGCGGCGAGCCGATCGCCGATACCGCGCGAGTGCTGTCGGGCTACTGTCACGCGATCGTGATCCGCACGTACGGGCAAGACCGCGTCGTCGACCTCGCGCGCGCCGCGAGCGTGCCGGTGATCAACGGCCTGTCCGATCAGCAGCATCCGTGTCAGGTCGCGACCGATCTGTTCACCGTGCGCGAGCACTTCGGTCGGACCGACGGCCTCGTCTACGCGTGGGTTGGCGATGGCAACAACATGGCAGCGTCGTGGATCGAAGCGGCGGGCTTGCTCGGGCTCGATCTACGACTCGCGTGTCCGCAAGGCTTCGCGCCGGATCCGGCGTTGGTCGGGGCGGCGCGTGACGAGCAACGCCGCGCGGGCAGAGGCTCGATCGTGTTGACCGACGATCCACGGCAAGCGGTCGCAGGTGCGAACGTGATCTCGACCGATGTGTGGGCATCGATGGGCCAGGAAGACGACGCCGGCCGTCGCCAGATGGCGTTCTCCGGATTCTGCGTCGACACCGCGCTGCTCCAGCACGCGGCTCGCGATGCGATGGTGCTGCACTGTCTACCGGCGCATCGCGGCGAGGAGATCACGGGCGACGTCCTCGATGGCCCGCGCTCGCTCGCGTGGGTTCAAGCCGAGAACCGGCTGCACGTCGGGAAGGCGATCCTCGAGCACGTGCTAGGATCGACGACGTGAGCACCGTCCCGGCCGAAATCGCCGGCATCGGTTCGACGTCGCAGAAGCTGCGCGTCAGCCCGGGGTTCGATCCGCTCAAGGCGAACGTCGAGCCGGACGAGTACTTCCTGTTCTCGCGCATCGACGGCAACCAGACGCTGCGTGAGATCCTGCTCGCGACCGGGCTCCCGATCGAGCGAGCGATCGCGATCGTCGTCAAGCTCCGGTCGCTTGGTGCGGTGATGCTGCAAGGAGAGACCGGCGCCGGCTCCGCGTCGCCGCCCGCTGCGCCGCCGCCCGCTCAGCCGGCTCGCACGGGGACTCCGCTGCGGCCCGCTGCACCGCCGGCTCCTGCGACTGCGACCCCCGCGCGCGCACCAGTCGCGACGACGGTCGATGTTCGGCTCACCGATCCGACCGCGGCCGAGCTCGCCGCACTCGCCGAGCCCGCCGAGCTCGATGATGGTGAGCGGCGCCTGCTGCTCGCGTTGGCTCGGCTCAGCGACGGCAAGGATCCGCACGCGTTGCTCGGTGTGCCGCGCGGCGCCGATGCCAAGACGCTCAAGCGCGCCTACTTCTTGTTGTCGAAGGACATCCACCCCGACCGGTTCTACGGCAAGCAGCTCGGCAGCTTCGCGGAGCGGATGGCGACCGTGTTCGAAGCGGTAAGTCGCGCATACGCGAAGCTGACCAACCCGGGCAAGCCTCGCGCGAACACGGCGTCGGTCACGCCGGAAGCGCCGCAGACACCGCAAGCATACGCCGCCGAGCTGTTCGAGCGCGCGTGTGCGCTCGAGGTCTCGGGCGATGCGCTCGAGGGCATGAAGCTGTTCGCCGCGGCGGTGCGCGTCGATCCGCAGACTCGTTACCTGCGACGCGCGGCCAGCTGTGCGCTCGCAGCGCACCAGCCGAAGACCGCGCTCGAGTACGCGAAGAAAGCGCAGACTCAGTCACCCGACGATCCGTCGAGCGCGCGGTTGCTCGCGCAGGCGTTTCGCGCCGCCGGCAAGCTCGCCGATGCCGAAGAGGTCCTCGTGATGGCGATGGCGATGAAGAGCGAGAACGACGTGCTGACGTCCGAGCTGCGCAACGACCTTGCCGAGGTTCGCCGCCTGCTCGCGGCGAATCCGAGCTGACTGCTGTAGCAGCTGATTCACGCGTATCTCGTGCGTCGCATCGCGCGACGCCTGCTCGCAGAATTTTGCCGCCGCGAGCGCGGCACATCGCGTGCACTTCGATCGCCGGTGATGCGATCACCTGTCGTCGTTATAGCAATCTTCACGTGCGCGACCGCGTCCGCCGATGTCGGCGTCCGGATCGGCATCGAGAACTACGCCGCTTTGTTGTCGGTATCGCCGGGGCCGCGGACCGGCACGACGCTCGTCGCCGGTTGCCTGACGTCGTACACGTTGTCGGATCCATCGGGCAGCTCGGCCACCGCCGCCGGGTTATTGACGGGTGTCCTTCGAGGCGAATCGTGGGACGCGTGGTCGGACACGAACCAGGGTAACGAGCGCGGGCTCGCGTGCTCCGCGATCGCACGATTCGACGAGACCGGCGCGCTCTACGTCACGGGCATCGCCTCCGAGCACGTCGAGATCGACGGCAAGACGCTATCGGGCGGCCACGCCGGCGACTTCGGCTACATCGCGAAGCTCGATCGACTCGGCGGCAAGGTCGTGTGGTCGCACGTCGCGAGCTCGAAGGTCGCGAGCTGGAACGAGCCGACCGCGCTCGCGTTGGGGCCTGATCATGCGCTTGCCGTCGCCGGTTGGTTCAAGGACGACATCGATTGGGGGGCTGGTCGGGTCGCCGCCCGCGGCAGCGAAGACGGCTACGTGATCGTGCTCGATCGCGACACCGGTGCGATCCGGTGGACGGTCGCGTCGGGCAAGGTCGCCGCGCTCGGCTTCGCGCCGGCGGGCGCGCTCGTCACCGCGGCGAATATCGGAATGGCGCACGGCTCGCAGCTCTACGTCACCGCGTACGAGCCGCGCGGCACGCGGTTGTGGCAGACCCACACGTCCGGCAGCGGAGACATCAACGCCGAGGCGATCGCGTTTGCACCCGACGGTGACATCGCGATCGTCGGCTCGCTGCGCGGCGCGGTGACGCTCGGTCGCAAGCCACTCGCGCAACAGGCACGGCCGCCGGGCACACAGCTGCCAACCTGGCTCGATACCGACGCGCTCGCGCTGCGACTCCGGCCCGATGGCGTGCTGCGCACCGCGACTACGTGGCAAGCGACCGAACACGGCCGTCTCCACGGCGCGGCGTTCGTCGGCGACGAGCTGTGGGTCGGCGGCACGTTTCGCAATCACATCGCGCTCGATGGGACGGTGCTCGACGCGCCGACCCCGAAGGATGACGTCGCGTTCGTCGCGCGTGTCACCGAGCTCGGCGCGGTTGATCGCGCGGCGCTGCTCTCGCTGCCGGATGAACCGACCGAGGTGTCGATGTTCGCCGACGGTGCCGACCTCGTGATGTCCGGCACGATGCTGGTCGAGCATCCGAACAAGACCGCCGATTCGTTCTTCCTGCTGCGGTGGAATCGCAGTGGCGCGCCGCCGGCCGCGACCCAGCTCGCGCTCCCGACCGCCGATCGCTACCTGCCGCACAAGCCGAGCTGAGCTACTTGCGCGCGAGCTCGAGCACACCGGCGAACTTCATCGCCGGCGTACTGTTGCTGCCGCTCACCTCCATGTCGATGTCGAGCTTGCTCTTGACGACGAGGCCGTCGCTGACGTCGAGGCACGAGGTGCCATCGATCTTCAGCGATGCGGCCGCGGAGGTATCGTCGACCCGCAACGTCGTCGTGAGCTTCGCACAACGCCGGCCAGCGACCGTGTCGTAGCCGGTGAGCTTGAGCGTGAGCGGCCCCGAGATCGACGTCGCCCGGCCGCCGAGGTTCGCCGGCATCGTGTAGGTCATCGTGTCCGAGTCGCCGACGCCGAGTGGCTTGTGCGGAAACGGCATCAGCAGATCGGTCAGCGCGCGGTTCTCGTCTCCGTCTGCCGTCTTCGGAGCGCTCGCATCTTCGACGAGCTGGAACTCGATCGGCGGCACCTTCTCGGTGCGCCCGCCGACGACCATCGACGCATCGAGCTTCGCGGCGGCGGTGTGGTCGCGGCTGCTGTCGATCCGCAGCTCGCCGCTTGCTTCGACGACATCCTTGTTCATCGTCATCCGCTGCTTGTAGTCGAACCGCCACGAGCCGGCCTTGCCGAAGTCGCGCTTGAACGCGTGCGGCTGCGTTTCGTCGACCGGCCCGGCTTGCGGCTGCTTCGCGCAACCATCGACGAGCGCGCAGGCCACCACGATTCGCAAGATCATCGCCCAGGCATAGCGCAGCGCTCGCGGCTTTGCGAAGATCGTCGCGGCTACTTCGCGGGGACGAGGCCGAGCTGGGTCGAGAACTCCATGCCGTTGTTGAACGGCAGCGATTGTTCGACCTTGCCGTCCTTCCACCGG
>CAZDGY010000500.1:0-5304 GCA_964504685.1 uncultured Kofleriaceae bacterium
CGACTCGGAGCGTTCGCGGACCGCGAGCCCGATGCGTTTCGGTTTCTCGAGATGCAAGACCATGCCCCGTACCTCGACGCGGAGAGCAAGCAGCTCGTGGTGTCGGTGCTCGCCCCGCTGGTTGTCGTTGGTAACCGACTGAGCGCGCGTGGTGACAACGCGTTGCCGGTGGACGTCGCGATTGCGCTGTTGTGGGGCGCGTTCGTCGGCCTCGTCAAGGCGAGTCGGCTCGGTTACCTGAAGCTCGACGCGAAGCGGCTCGAGCGCGCCGGTGCGGCTTGCTGGCGAATGTTCGCCCCGCAGCTGCCGCGCGCGACTGGCCGCAGTGTTTCCGCAAAACCTCGCAAAGGATAATCGTATGACCCAGCTCGCTACGTCTCACGCCACCTCCGCTCGTCCCGCATTCACGCTCGATGCACTCGCGCGGCTATCCCCCGACGAGCTCGATGCGCTCTATCGCAGCGCGACGGTATCGACCACCATGCGCGCTGCCGACGGTGCCCTCGAGGGTCGCATGCTCGCCGTCAAAGGCTTGCCGGGGGTGCTCGCGAAACCGTTGCGGCGTTGGACCGCGTCGCCGTCGTTCGTGTGGGAGGGCAAGTCGTTCGCGTCGACCAGCGATACCCGCGGCACCGGGATCAATCGCGTAAACGGTGCGGCAGTGCTCGGTCGTCAGACGCTGTTCGCGTTCGATACGTTCTTCGGTCCGTCGGCGATCGACGGAAAACCGACGCT
Source organism: uncultured Kofleriaceae bacterium (assembly GCA_964504685.1). GTDB lineage: Bacteria > Myxococcota_A > Polyangia > Haliangiales > Haliangiaceae > JABFXX01. Next base: position 736 of record CAZDGY010000500.1, read on the forward strand.
GATCCTCGACTACGATCTGGCGGTCAACCCGAGCTACATCCGCCACATCCACGACGAGGTTCGCGAGGTCTCGCCCGGCGTCTTCCTCGGCCCGGCAATGTGGAAGACCGCGACGAGCAAACGTATGGTGCTGTGGTTCGCACTCGACGCGTCGCGTGCGGCGCGGTCGAGGCCCTCGTGACCCTGGGCTACGATCACCTCGCGATCACTGGCGCCGCCGGCGCCATCGGCAGTGCGCTCGCCCGCGCGATGCGCGCCGAATGGCCCCGTTGTGACCTCGCCCTGATCGATCGTGATCTCGACCCGTTGGTGACGCTCGCGCGAGAGCTCGGCGGCCGCACGAGCGTCCACGCAGCAGATCTGCGCGACCTCGACGCATTGCCGGCGCTCGTCGCCACGATCGAGCAGACCGCCCCGCTCGACGGACTCGTCAACTGCGCCGGCATCATGAAGGTGCAACACGTCTCGACATGGCGGTGGAGCGACGCCCGCGACTTGATGACGATCGATCTGTTAGCACCGCTGCGCCTTCAGGATCTCGTCGTGCGCGGCATGATCGAGCGCCGCCGCGGTGTGATCGTCAACGTCGCGAGCATGGCGGGACGCGTGCCGTTGCGCGGGGCTGCGTACTACGGCGCGTCGAAAGCAGGGCTCGCGATGGCCTCCGAGATCGCGCGCGCTGATCTCGCGCCGCATGGCGTGCACGTCGTGACGGTGTATCCCGGTCCGGTCCGGTCGGCACTCGAAGCGGGCGCGCGCGCCGATTGGGGTGGCGGCGGCATCTGGGGCCGACTCGCCAGGAGCGGTGAACCGCACGAGCTCGCGCGCCGGATCATGGTTGCGATCGCCGCGGACACGCCGCGCGTGATCTACCCGCGGCTCTACCGCGCGGGCTGGGCCGCAACGAACCTCGCGCGCTGGTTCGCGCTGTCGTACGGCCCGCCGCCGATCGCGTGAGAGAGCGCGCAGGTTTCGCGCGGTCGTACGATCCTCAGCCGATCGCGAGCGGTTGTCCGTCGCGCAGGTGGCGCGGGTTCGCGCTCGCGTGGTCGCGCGAACGTCGATCGACGTTCTGTGTCGTCGGGAGCGACGGACGAGATCGGCCTGACCGCGCAGGTGCTTGATTGCTTGATATTGCCCGCAGACATCAGCGCACATCGGGCCTGTCGTGCCCGAGAGCCGCTTGATATCCTCGGCGCTTCGCATGGGAGAACCCTCCGCAACGCCCGAGGACGACGATGGGGTCGCCCTCGGGAGCGTGCTCGACGGCCGTTACCGCATCGATGCGGTGATCGGCATCGGCGGCATGGGACGGGTGTATCGCGGCGAGCACACCGGCATCGGCCGCGCCGTCGCGATCAAAGTGCTGCACGCGGATCTCGGCCGCAACAAAGAGGCGGCGCAGCGGTTCCAGCGCGAAGCGCTCGCGTCGGGCCGGCTCGATCATCCGAACATCGTCGGGGTCAGCGACTTCGGCACGATCGAGCACGTCGGCCTCTACCTCGTGATGGAATCGCTCGAGGGCGAGCCGCTCGGCGACCGGCTCGCGCGCGAACGAACGATCCATTGGCTCGAAGCGATCGAGATCGCGCGCTACGTCTTGACCGGCCTGCGCCACGCCCACGACCGCGGCGTCGTGCATCGCGACATCAAGCCAGACAACATCTTTCTCGCGCGCAAGGACGGCGATCAGATCATCAAGATCCTCGACTTCGGGATCGCGAAGCTCTACGCCGGCTCGACCGAAGATCCGGCGATGACGCGCGCCGGGTTGACCGTAGGCACGCCCGCATACCTGTCGCCCGAGCAGGCGGTCGGTGGCTCGATCACGCCGGCCTCCGATCTGTATTCGATGAGCATCGTGCTGTACGAGATGCTGACCGGCCGCGCGCCGTTCGAGGACAAGGACCCGCTCGCGATGTTGACCGCACACGTCAGCCGCGAGGCGCCCGCGATAAGCGACATCGCACCGGACCTGAAACTGCCGGCGGGGCTCGAGGATGTCGTCCGCCGCGGCATGGCGAAGATGGCAGCGGAACGGACGAGCTCCGCGATCGAATACATCGCTCAGCTCGACGCGGTCGTCGAAGCCGCCGGGTTCGCGCGGCCCAATCGCGACGTGCGTGAAGCCCGCGGTTCGCGTGCGATGGCGACTGCAACTCCGTCGGCCGCGGTGCCGGTGGAGACGCCGGTCGAGCCCGAGTCCAACCCGCGGGCCCAGACTGCCCCGGTGCGCGGATCAGTCGGCGAGTCGTTGTCGAAGAAGCAGCTGATCGTCGGCGGCATCGTGCTCGTCGTCGCGCTGTTGTTCGCGTTGATCTTGCTCGCGTGGCGCAACGGTCGCGCGCAACAAGTCACGCCGGCCGACGGCTCGGCGGCTCCGGTCGTTGGTGCACCCGCTTCGACTCCATCGAGTGATGGAGAGCGCGAGCTGCGCATGAAAGCGGCGCTGCACGATCTCGAAGACAGCAGGTCGTGCACCGACAAGAAGGCCGCGATCGCAACGCTCGAGGAGCTCGCTGATCCGCGCGCGGTCCCCTCGCTGAGGGCGCGAGCGAAAGATGCGTGCGTGAGGACCGAGGTCGAAGCGCTACTCAAGAAGCTGACCGCGCCGAAGTAGCGCTCACCCGCGGCGCACGATCCGGATCCGGGTCTGGTAGCGGCCGAGCGTGTCCTCGTACCACGCCGAATGATGCTCGCCGAGTGCATCGACGAGCACGTCATAGTCGCCGTTGGGAACCGGCACGAGCAGGTGGCCGTCGCTGATGTTCTGGGGGATCTCACTCGCGATTGTTGCCGCGAGCTCGTCGGCGGTGAAGCCGGCGAGGAACGGCACGACCAGGCCGAGGCAGTTGCTCGTGATCGCCAGCGTGCCGACCCGGATCGACTCGCCGCGCGTCGGCAGCGTTCGGATCCGATCGCCGAGCTGGCGCCGGACGTCTGGCGATGTCCCATCGACGCCGATCGCGCGGCGGTACGTCCACAACGCGATTCCGCCGTCGACCAGCCAAAGATGGGATGCGCCGGCCTCGCCGACATCGATCACCAGCCCCGACGCGTCGCCGATCGCGAGCCGGGAGTCGTCGCCGTCGTCGATCACGTCCAGCGCGCGATCGTAGTCGCTGCGCCCATCGCCGGTCGACGAGCCATCCTGACCCCGCCAGGCCGTGAGGACGCCGGCGTCACCGCCGACGAGCCAGAACGCGGTCGCGTTGCCGTCCAGGTATCCGATCGGGTCGAGGTTCGACATCGGGACTACGCGCTCGCGGTCTTCCAGTCTTTCTTCGAGAACGTGTCGAAGTCGATCACGAGTGCGATCGCCTTGTCGTCGGCATCGACCGCCCAATACGCGGTGTACTCGCCGTTGCCCGCGGCGAGCGCGAGCGCGCGCCGGCCATCGGTCAGCGGAATCTCGATCGGATCGAGCCCGGCGACCGCGGGGACCGCGAGCACGCCGGCTACAGCGCCGGCGTCGACGGTGCGGGCTCGCCCTGCGCCGGCAGCACCGCCGGATGGCGGTGCGGTTGGATCGACGAGCGCGATCCAACCGCTCGTCACCGCGACGCGCGGCAGGTCATCGGGCGACTTCGGCTTCTTCTGACCTCTATAGTGAGCCACGGTCCACCGCGCGATCGGCGGCCGGCCGACGTGCACCACGACCGCCGCGAGGCGTTGCTTCGCACCGTCGGTCGCGATCGACGTCATCGCGCGAAACATGCCGGTGCCGACCGGGCGATCGAACACGCGCCAACTCTTCGGCACGCCGGGGTCGCCGATCGCGATCGCACCCGAGCTGACCGGCAGCGCGGTCGTGAGCCATTTCACATCGATCTTATGAGCACCGAACTTTTCGCCGTAGCGGAGCAAGCGAGCGACATCGCGAGGGGCCGCGAGCTCGTCGCGCTGAGCTGGTGGCGGCGGTGGTGCTGGCGGTGCCGGCGTCGTGACCCGGGTCGATTTCGGCTTCGCGACGCGCTTGGCCGCCGGCTTTTTCGCCGCCTGCTTCGGTTTCGCCACGCGCGAAACCTAACACGCCGGGTAGATCGTCCGCCTACACCACGCGTTGACACGCGACATGAAACCCTATTGGACACTGCTCGCGCTGGTTGGCTTGGGTGCAACCGCATTCGCAGATGGCGACGCGATGCCGGTCGCAGCCACGGCCGACCTCGGCTATGCCCGCGAGTCGGTCCGCGGCGTCGCGCAAGACTACTTGGTGCTGCCATCAGGCGGTGAGCTCGTCGGCGACATGAAGTTCGTGATGGCGAATCCGCTGCTCGGCGGCATGGGCCTGCAGTTCACCGATCTCGCTCTGTTCGAGCTCTCCGGCCGCTGGTCGTTCGGCAAACAACTGGAGCTCGCGTCGCACGTCGCATTCCTCGCGAAGCAGCCGTCATACACCGACGAGAAGACCTGGCAGAGCGTCGATGTCGTCGGCCGCGCAGGCATCGGGCATCATGGCGCGCTCGCGTTGTCTGGCGCGGGCGGTCATCTGATGGATCATGACGGCGAGTGGTTGCGCCAGGGTCTCGATCTAGAGTGGAAGAAGACGATCGATCGCGAGTTTCT
>CAZDGY010000501.1:0-5295 GCA_964504685.1 uncultured Kofleriaceae bacterium
CCGCGCTCTACGCGATCGCTGCGCTCGGGGCCTTGGCGATCGCGTTACCGCTGATCGGGAGCCTGCTCGGTCACACGCGCGCCGCGGCGCTCGCGGTGCTAGGCATCGGCGGACTCGCCGCGGTGCTCGTCGTCGTGTTCGCAGCGGTGCTCGGCGGTGTCGTGCCGCGCCGGCGGTTCGAGCGCGATACCGAGCTCGCGCGGTGGATCGGCGCGCGGCGCGGTGACATCGCGTCCGATCTGTTGTCGACCGTCGAGCTCGCAGCTGCGCCCGAGCGACCGGGCGCACCGTCGCCCGCGTTGGTCGATGCGCTGATCACGTCGACCGCGCAGGCGATCGAAGCGATCGAGCCCGAGACGCTGTTGCCCGCGCGCGAGCTCGCACCGGCGCGGCGGTGGGCGCTCGGCGCGATCGCGGGGAACGTGCTGCTCGTCGCGCTCGTGCCGCATGCCGTCGCGTCCGGTTGGCGGACGTTGGTGTCGTCGCCGGCGGCGCCGTTCGATGGCGCTCAGTTATCGGCGGTTCCGCTCGTCGGCGATCTCGACGCGACGCTCCAGTTTCCCGCCTACACCAAACGTCAGCCACTGCCGCTGCGGTCGTCGTCCGGCGATGTCCGCGGCCTACCCGGTACGATCGTCACGCTGCGCGCGCACATGCTCGTGCCCGCCGCCTCCGCGGAACTGGTGTTCGATGACACCGCATCGCCATCCGGCGCTGCTGCGGTCCGGGGACGAGCCCCGGCCGTCGAGCCGCCAGCGGGCGGTAGCGAAGCCGAGCACACGGTCGTGGCGAAGCTCGACGGCGACATCGTCACCGCGTCGTTCACGATCGATCACGCCGCGCGCTATCGATTCGCGATCACGTCGCCTGGCGGCGCGCGCTCGATCGAAGCGACGCCGCGCACGGTCGACGCCGAGGCCGACCAAGCGCCGACGGTTCAGCTGCTCGCCCCCGCCGACACGCTCGACGTCTCGAACCTCAAACGAATCGAGCTCGCGTACGTGATCGAAGATGACTTCGGTCTGACGTCGGCCGAGCTCGTGTGGGACGCGGGCAAGGATCACGGCCGCAAGCCGATCACGCTCGCGCCGAGCGGCGCAGAGCCGAGCTCGCGTGCGCAAGGCAAGCTGACGTGGGACATCGCCGAGCTCGCGGTGCCGAGCGGCGGCGACGTGCGTTACTGGCTCGAAGCGAAGGACAACGACTCGATCGGCGGACCGAACGTCGGCAAGTCGCGGGAGTTCCACCTCCGCGTGATCAGCCCGCGCGAACGCCACGAAGAGACCCTGAGTCGCCAGCAAGCGCTCGCCGCACTGCTGTTGCACAACCTCGGGGCGCGGCTCGTCGGGCCGGGCGATGATGCGGTCGCGCGCGACGAGCTTTCGCGCGAGCTGCACGAAGCGGTCAAAGAGCTCGCGTCGATCAGCGGCGCGTACGACAAGGATCGCCACGCATCGGATGCGCTGCGCAAGGCGCTCGCACAGATCCGCGAACGCCTCGACAAGCTCGCGAGCAGCGAACAGAAGTTGTTGCCCAAAGGCGCGAAGACCTCGCCGACCGGTCGGTTCACGATGTTCGACAAGACGCTCGTCGCCGAGCTCGAGGACGACACGATCGCGCTCGCCGACTGGCTCGATCGCGAGCTGCTCGAAGGAATGCTCGACATCTCCGACGAGATCGCGGCGCACCAGAAGCGTCTCGCCGATCTGCTCGCGCAGTACGCGAAGACCAAGGATCCGCGCGTGATGGAAGAGATCGAGCGCGAGATGCGTGCGATCGACAAGGGTCTCGCCGAGCTGCAACAGCACAAGCGCGGCATGCCGGAGGACGTACTCGACCAGTATGTCAACCGCGACGCGATGCAGGCGCAGCAAGGTGCGAACTGCATGGACGAAGTCGCGAAGCTGATCCACGCCGGCAAGACGACCGAGGCGCAGCAGAAGCTCGACCAGTGCAAACAACAACAAGAGCACGGCGCCTCCGCGCAAGAAGATGGGCTGTCGAAGCTGCGCAGCGACAAGTTCAGTGAAGAGCAGAAGAAGCTCGACGAAGTGATGAACGAGCTCGCCGATGCGTCGAAGGATCAGGATGACATCGCGGCCGAGGCGAATCGGCTGTTCGAGCAATACGCCGAGAAGGCCGACGAAGTTGCACGCGGCAACCGACGCGAAGCGAGCAAGAAGGTCGGCGCGCTCGTCGACAAGCTGCGGCGCCGGATCAAAGACATCAACGAACAGGGTCTGACGCCGTTCGCGAAAGAGGAGCTCGACATCGTCGAGCGCCGACTCGACGACGTCGACAAGATGGTCGGCGATGGCGACCTCGCCGAAGCCGCAGGCATGGCGCATCAAGCGAAGCAAAGCCTCGACGCGATCGGCGGCGAGCTCGAGGCCGCGCTCAACGACGACCCGAAGTCGAAGTGGGCCCAAGCGACTCAAGAAGCGCTCGACGGCGTCGAGAAGACGCGACCCGCCGCGAAAGAGCTGATCGACGAGCTGTCGGCGCTATCGCCGAAGCCGGATCAGATCATGTCGGGCGACGATCAACGCGGGCTCGAGCGGCTACGCCGTCGCCAAGAGATGAACCGCGACCGGACCCGCAAGCTGGCCGAGCGTACGAAGCAACTCGGCGGCGAGCTGCCGGGCGATGCCGCGGCCGAGCTCGAGAAGAAGCTCGGTACCGCCGTCGATCAGATGGGCCAGGCGGTCGACCAGATGAAGGCGAAGGATCCGTCGGGCACGCGCGAGTCGACGCGCTCGGCGGCCGAGACCCTCGAGAAAGCGCGCGAGCGAGCGCGCAGCGCAGCGCGTCAGGCGCAAGAGAGCGTCACGAACGACGAGCCGATCCGGATTCCGGGCGCCGACGAGTACAAGACTCCCGAGAAGTTCCGCGAAGAGCTGCAGCAGGGCATGTCGAAGAAGACCGACAAGGTCGATCCCTACGACGACATGATCAACCGCTACGTCCAGGACCTCAACCGATGAGGCGCGTAGTCGTCGCTGCGCTGTTCGTCGCCGCGGTCGCGGTACCTGCGGATGCGCGGCGCGATCGCACGGTCAACGGCGACGTGATCAAGGCCGCGCGGTTCCTGTCGTCGGCGCGGATCGAAGACGCGCGCGCGTTGCTCGCCGATCTGCAGAAGCGCGCTCCCGACACGGTCGAGGTTCATTGGCTGACCGCCGAGCTCGCGTTCCAATCCGGCGACTACACCGGCGCGGTCAAAGCGCTCGACAAAGTCACCGACGAGGCGCTCGATGGCTTGGCTGGCTCGACGCGCAAGCTCGCGACCAGCACGCTCGCGGTGACTGCGAGCTTCGTCGAGACCCGCTCGCCCAAAGGTCACTTCGCGGTGCGCTACGCACCGGGCCCCGACGCCGCGATCGCGGAGCTCGCGGGCGAGACGCTCGATGCCGCCTGGGAGACGATCGGCGATGACCTCGGCTTGAAGCCCGACGACGTGATCCGCGTCGAGCTGTACGGCGCGCCGGCGGATCTCGCGAAGGTGTCGCCGCTGACCGAGTCCGAGATCGAAACGACCGGCACGATCGCGCTGTCGAAGTACAACAAGCTGATGGCGGTGTCGCCGCGCGCGACGCTGTTCGGCTATCCGTGGATGGACGCGCTCGCCCACGAGTACACCCACTTGATCGTCGCACGGCTGTCGCACGACACGGTGCCGGTCTGGCTGCAAGAAGGCCTCGCGCGGTTCGAGCAGACGCGCTGGCGCCGGCCGCCCGAGCTCGTGCTGTCGTCGACCGAGCAAGCGCTGCTCACCGCGGGCCTGCGCAAGGGTCGGCTGATCACGTTCGAGCAGATGCACCCGTCGATGGCGAAGCTGCCGAGCCAAGAGGCCGCCGCGCTCGCGTACGCCGAGGTCTACAGCTTGGTCGCGTGGGTCCAGCAGAAGCTCGACTACAAAGGCCTGCGCGACATCATCGCGGCACAACGCGATGGCAAGTCGGCGCGGTTCGCGGTCGCCGAGGCGATGGGCGCTCCATGGCCGCAGGTCGAAAAGGATTGGCGAGCTCACCTGCGGGTCGGCGATGGCAAAGCGCGCGCCGGAAAGCCGATCAAGTTTCACAAAGGTGGCGTCGACTCCGAGAACGTCGGGATCGAAGCGGTCGCGGTGCGCGCGCGCAAGTTCGCGCGGCTCGGCGGCATGTTACGCGCCCGCGGCATGCTCGATGCGGCCGCTGTCGAGTACGAAAAGGCGCTCGCGGTCGGCGGCTCGGACTCGTTCGTCGCGGAGAAGCTCGCCCGCACGCTGGTCGAGCTCGGCCGGTTCGACCGTGCGATCGAGCTCGCCACCCCGCTCGCCGCCGCCGACGACCGCGACGCTGCTCCCGCGGTCACGCTCGGCATCGCCCATCTCGCCCGCCACGAGTGGGGTGACGCGATCTCGGCGTTCGAACAAGCCCTGCGCGTGAGCCCATTCGATCCTCAAACTCGCTGCGGATTGGCAGAAGCGTACGCGCAAATCAGCGATACTCGAGCAGCTCGCGAGCGCTCGGCCTGCGACCAGCTCAAGAAATGAAATCCTCTCCCGACATCACGCCGTTGCGTCCGGACGCTCGTCCCGAGCCGCGAGAAGAGCAGCCGACCGAGGTCAACCCGATCGTCGTGCCGCAGAGCATCGACGATCTGCCGACCGGACCTGCGGCGCAGGTCAAGACCGACCTCGAGGCAGTCAGCGAGCTCGCGCAGGCGCACGATCAGATCGTAGGTGAGATCGAGAAGCGGATCATCGGTCAGCGCAAGGTCGTCGATCAGCTGCTGATCGCGCTATTCGCGCGCGGCCACACGCTGTTCGTCGGCGTGCCGGGATTGGCGAAGACGCTGCTGATCTCGACGCTCGCCGAGACGCTGAATCTGTCGTTCCAACGCATCCAGTTCACGCCCGACCTCATGCCGGCCGACATCACCGGGACCGAGGTGCTCGAAGAAGATCACACGACGGGTCGCCGCGCTTTCCGGTTCCTCAAGGGCCCGGTGTTCGCCAACCTGGTGCTCGCCGACGAGATCAACCGTACGCCGCCGAAGACCCAAGCCGCGCTCCTCCAATCGATGCAGGAGTATCGCGTCACCGCTGGCGGCACGACCCACGATCTGCCGTTGCCGTTCCTCGTGTTCGCGACGCAGAACCCGATCGAGCAAGAGGGCACGTATCCGCTGCCCGAAGCGCAACTCGATCGGTTCATGTTCCAGATCGACGTCGACTATCCGAGCGAGTCCGAGGAAGAAGAGATCGTGCGGCGGCAGACCAGCGATCACCGCCCAGAGCTGCATCGCGTGCTG
>CAZDGY010000502.1:0-5289 GCA_964504685.1 uncultured Kofleriaceae bacterium
ATGATGATATAGGGCTGCACGATAGCGCGATTTTGCGCTTTTGGCAGATCGCGCGCCTTCGACACCTCGGACGCGGCATCTTCGAAGTACCACTGCCACGCCTCGCTCGTGCGGTTGAACGCCGCCGAGCTCAGCCGTTGCGCGAGCCGCATCTGGCGCTCGAGCTCGGGCGCGTCCTTGTCGCGTCGCGCCTTGTCCATCGCAGCGAGCACATCTTGCAGCAACGCGCGCTCCGCTTCGCTGCCATGCGTGCCGACCGTCGCCGCAGCACCGATCGCGATCTGGCGCGATTCGGTCTCGAGCTCGGGCCATTTCTTCGCGAGGTCGGCCTCGGCCATCGTCGCGTCGACCTCGAGCAACGCGCGGCGCGCTCGCTGCGCGGCGTCGGCATCGCCGCCGTGTGCCGCATCGATGTCGCGTTCAGCCTCGGACAGCCGGGCCTCGACTCGATCGAGCTTCTCGATCACGTGACCCAGCCCGTGGCGGAACGCATCGGTGCGCAGCTCGACGAGCTGGCGGCGGAGATCGCGAATCGAGCTGTCGAGCGACTCCGGCGATGCATCGGGCACGAGCAAGTGCGCGACGTGCTCGAACACTTGATTGATCGCCGGCACCAGCGCGCGCGCCGCGAGTCGACCGCCGCGATCGAGCTCGATCGTGACCTCGACCGCCGAGCCGGTCGGCACGGTGTCGGTGACCGCGTCGCCGCCGATGTCGAGCGTGCCGACGAGCCGGCACAGATGAGCCTGTGACAGCTCGCCTTGCACGATCGGGATGCGCAGCACGCTCTCGGAAGAGCCCTTCGCGATCGTCTCGATCGTGTGATGGGTGAACGTGCGCCGCGCGGGCAACGGCGCGCCGCGCTCGAGGTACGTCTGGACGTGGCCGCTCGCGAGCGCGACGCCGAGCGTGCGCGATAGCGGCGGATCGCCGATCGTCAGGCCTTGGACGATCGTCAGCGTCGATGGCGACACCGCGACGATCTCGCCACCGCCGGTGCGCGCCTCGATCGAGAACGTGCAGGCGCGCCGCGGCAACAGCGTGACCGTCGCGAGGAACGTGCCGTCGGGGGCGACCGAGGTCTCGGCGCTCGACCAACCGCCGTCGCTGCGGACGAGCTTCAACTTCGCCGGAGGATCCGCACCGATGAACTTGCCGACGACGTGCGGCGTGAGATCGGCCGACACCGCCGGATATTGCAGCCAGACTTGGCGGCCGGTCGGGACCGCGATCGATGCGGCGCGACCGTCGATCCCCGCGGTCGCCGCGTAGAGCGCCGCGCCTTGTGCGACCAGCGTCATCGGATCGTGGCCCTCGGCGATCGGCGCTTCGAGTCGAGCCGCCACCCGCGCGCGCACCATCGGCATCACGGTCGGGCCACCGACGAGTACGACCTTCGCGAGTCGGCCCGGTCCGAGGCCGTTTGCGGTCAGCAAGCGAGCGCAGACGTCGAGCGCGCGATCGACGAGCGGAGCGCACAGCCGCTCGACCGTCGCTCGGGTCAGCTCGAGATCGACCTCGACGTCGTGGCCGTTGATCGACAACGGCTGGGCGAGCGCGACTTGCGCGCGATCCCCGCGCGACAGCTCGATCTTCGCGTCCTCGGCAGCGAGCCGCAGCGCGCGCAACGCCGAGCCATGCTCGGGCTGTTTGCGACTCGGCACGTGGGGCAACAGCGACGCGAGGTGCTCGGTGATCGCCCAGTCGAAGTCGCGGCCGCCGAGGAAGTTGTCGCCATCGTGCCCGACGACGCGCAACAAGCCATCGCGAGTCTCGAGCAGCGACGCGTCGAACGTGCCACCGCCGAGATCGAACACGAGCCAGGTCCCGCCGCCATCGCCATCGGCACGCCAGCCGGCCGCGAGCGCCGAAGCGATCGGCTCCTGCAGTAGCTCGACGCGCGAGAACCCGGCGAGTCGGGCAGCCTCCGAGGTCGCCGCACTCTGCGGTAGCTCGAATAGCGCCGGCACCGAGATCACCGCGCGCTCGACTACGACGCCGAGCTGGTCGCTGATGTCCTGGCGCAAAGCCTTCAAGACTTCCGCCGACAGCTCCTCGGGCTTGCGCTCGAGCCCGGCGGCGGGAAATGCGATCCCGTTGCCGGTACCCATCAGCCGTTTGAACTCGGCCGCGGTGTTCGCAGGGTCCTGCTCGATGAACCGCCGCGCGCGCGTGCCGACCGTGATCCGCTGCTGCTTGTCGATCCGCACGACCTACGGGGTTACGGTGGCGCCCTGGGCGTTGCGCACGACCGAGACTTGCTCGCCGTCGAACACGGCGGCGGCGGAGTTCGTGGTGCCGAGATCGATCCCGACGTAGAGCGGGGTCAATGGAGCGGGCGGAGGGGCATCAGCCACGCCCCAAGCCTACCGCGTCGCCGGCGTTTAGCGCTGGCGATAGACGATGAAGCCGCGGGTCGGATCGTAGGGCGACACCGCGACGGTGACGCGGTCGCCGAGCACGACGCGGATACGGTGCCGGCGGACCTTGCCGGCCAGCTTGGCGAGGACCTCGTGGCCATTGTCGAGCTTGACGCGAAAGTTGCCGCCCTTCGCGATCAGGACGACCTCGCCGTCGAGATTGATCAGCTCTTCCTTACTCACGTGACCTCAGGGACGCTTGGGTATCACTATCTAGGCGCCAAGAAAAGCGTTTGAGCCGATTGCTGATCTACCTTAGAGGGGTGGATCGCCAGCCCCCTCGTGCGTCCAGCGACGAAATCGACCTGTACATCCGGACGTACTACTCGCTGCTGAGGAGCAGCGGCGACGTTCGGGTGCGCGGGTTCGAAGAGGCGCACCTCTACTCGCGTTCGAGCTTGCACCTCGGCGCCGAGGACCCCGATCCGGACTTGGCCGCGTTCGCCTATAGCGCAGCGCGCTTGCCGGACTGCATGCCGAAGGTGAAGCGCATCGTGCTCGGCCAATCGGTCGTGCAATTCGAAGGCGCTGGCTTTCACATCAAGAGCTGGCAGGTCGTGCGCACGCGCGGTCGTCGCCGGCCACTGCGCTGGGATGGCGAAGGCAACCTCGCGGTGTTCGTCGCGTCGGGCTCCGACATCGACGATCTCGTACCGATCGTCACCGCGTATCAGATCGAGTGGAACAAGGTGCGCGATCGCTTGCTGCAAGCTCGGATCGCGAACGTCGAAGATGATCTCGCGCTCGCCGCCGCGATCGGGGTCGACGATGTAGGCATCGCGAAGTTGCGCGGCGCGCTCGGGCCGCGCTCGAGCGACGTGTTGGGCGAGATGATGACGCACGACAGCGACGTGATGATCCGGTTGCTCGACGGCTCGTTCCGCGAGTATCAGCGCTCGGCGTTGCGTTGGTGGCGCGGGATCGCCGACGCGGTGCCTCGCAAGCGGCCGATCTACTTCGTGTCGTCGAACAGCCACTCGCTCGCGAACCTCATGGGCGGCTACGCGCGCGAGCACCAAGGCGAGATCGTCGAGTTCTTGCGCCGCCGCAACTTCGAGGATCTCGCGCCACGCTACGACGAGGCAGTCGCCGCGGGCGAAGTGTCATCGGCCGCGAACATCCTCTATTACTCGCTGCGCGCGTTCATCCACGACAAAGGCGATGGCGAGCGGATGGCCCAGGTCCAGGCGTCCGACGCCGCGGTCGGTATCCAAGCGATCGCGTCGCCCGGCAAGATCGATGTGGACGCGCAGGTCATCGACCTCGGTAAGCTGCAGGTCGACAAGCTCGATCCGCGGCTCCACGTGCCGGGGATCGAACGGCTCGCTCACAGCCGCGCGCTGATCATCAACATCGACTACCCGCTCGGCATGGCGGCGTATCACCACCTGTCGGCGGTCGGCTTGGGTGTCGACGAGCTGCGCGGCCTGTACATCATGGGCAAAGCGGCGACGCTCAACGGCCGGATCGGCGACGTGATGATCAGCAAGGTCGTCCACGACGAGCACTCGTCGAATACCTACCTGTTTCGCAACGCGCTGACCGCGAGCTGCGTCGCGCCGTATCTTCATCACGGCACCGTCCTCGACAATCAGAAGGCGCTGACCGTGCGTTCGGCGTTCTTGCAGAACCGCGAGTACATGGACGTGTTCTATCGCGAGGGCTACACCGTGATGGAGATGGAAGCCGGCCCGTACCTGTCCGCGGCGTACGAGCTGGTCGAGCCGCGGCGTCACCCGAAAGACGAGATCGTGTCGCTCGTCGATCAGAACATGCTCGAGCTCGGCGTCATCCACTACGCGTCGGATACGCCGTACTCGCGACGCCAGAGCTTGCTCTCGAAGAGCTTGTCGTACTTCGGCATGGACTCGACCTACGGCTGCGCGATCGCGATCGCGCGGCGGATCTTCACGAGCGAAATCTCGAGGCTCGGGTGACCGAGACCGCCGACGTCGTGGTCATCGGCGCCGGCGTGTCGGGCTTGGGCTTTGCGAACTGGTGGCGAGCCGCGCATCCGAGCTCGCGCGTCGTGGTGCTCGAAGCCGCGGACGAGCCCGGCGGGTACTGCCGCACGGTCGAACAGGCGGGGTTTGTCTGGGACTACTCGGGCCACTTCTTCCACTTCAAGCATCCCGAGATCGAAGCCTGGTTGCGCGACCGGATGCCAGGCGAGGACGTGCGCACGGTCGAGCGCAAGGCGCTGATTCGATTCGGGGGGCGCGACATTCACTTTCCGTTTCAGTCGCACATTCACGAGCTGCCGCACGACGATTTCATCGAGTGTCTGACCGAGCTGTACTTTCGTCCGAGCGATCCGGCGCCGCCGGCGTCGTTCGGCGAGATGCTCTATCGCAAGTACGGCAAAGGCATCACCGAGAAGTTCCTGCGCCCGTACAACGAGAAGCTGTACGCGACGCAGCTCGACGCGCTCGACCCCGACGCGATGGGCCGGTTCTTCCCGCACGCCGACATCGCGGACATCATCCGCAACATGCGACCCGAGCTGGGGCGCAAGCACGGCTACAACGCGACGTTCACGTACCCGGCGAAGGGCGCGATTCGCTACATCCACGCGTTGATCGAGGATCTGCCGGCGGGTTGCGTCAGCTGCGGCGAGCCGGCGATCGCGATCGATCTCGCGACGCGCACGGTCACGACGCCGCGGCGGACGATCACGGCCGGGCTCGTCGTCAGCTCGGCGCCGCTGCCGAAGCTCGCGGCGATCTGCAACGCGCCCCACGATCCGGCGGCGTTCTCGGCGAACGCGGTGCTCGTGTTCAACCTCGGCTTCGATCGCAAAGGTCGCGACGACGTCCACTGGATGTATTTCCCGGATCGCGCCGACGTGTTCTATCGGGTCGGTTGGTAC
>CAZDGY010000503.1:0-5288 GCA_964504685.1 uncultured Kofleriaceae bacterium
GGGGCGCTCGGCGGAGCAAGGCGATCCGAGGTTGTGTACGATAGGCCCAGCATTCGGACCCTCATCTGGCTCGTCGCGTCGTCCTGGCTGTTCGCCCTCGCCGCCTGTGATGGCAGCACGCCACCTGGGGCGGATGCCGACCATCACTGCACCGGCGTCATCTACGACCACTGCATCACCGAGCACGACTGCATGAACATGCAGTGCATGCCGTTCCAGGCGTTCATGGCGTGCACGCAGCAGTGCACGGTCGGCGATGACACAACATGCCCGTTGCAGGGCACGACCGCCGTGACCTGCGGAGCGAACGCGTTCTGCGCCCCGGCGGCGCCGAACGACTGCACGCTCTAGCGGCTACTTCATCAAGTTTTGGATCAGCTTGGTCGGCTGATCCGCGGTGACCTGGATCTGGACGGTCTTCTTGATGCCAGCGGCGGCGTTGATCAGCGTGACCTTGTGGGCGCCCGAGGCGAGCGTGATCGAGCGCTGCGGGGTCTGCAGGCCGGTATCCTTGCCGTCGATGACGATCGAGCAGGGCGGCTTGGTCGAGACCATCAAGACGCCGTTGCCAGCGACCGGGACGGCCGCAGCGACCCGAGGCGCAGCTGCGGTGTGCTCGGCCTTGGGAGCGGCCGCGACGCGCGCTTCGCGGTGCACCGCGGGAGCGGGCGCCGGAGCCGCCGCGACATGCGCGGGAGCCGCAGTGACGTGCGCAGGAGCCGGAGTGACGTGCGCAGGAGCCGCCGCGACGTGCACAGGGGCCGCGACCGGCGTGGTCGACACCTCGTGCTTGTCGAGCGCGACCTCGATCCGGGTCGCCTTCGTCGGGTCGACGTGGGCCATCTGGGTCGGGTGGCCCTCGAGCGTGAAGATCACATCGTAGGCGCGGCTCGGATCGAGCGACGCGACGACCGGTGCGGTGCCGAGGAACGACGTCTTGCCGTTGTCGACGAGCATGACGGTGGCGCCCGCCGGCTTCGAGTCGAGGCGAACGTCGGCGAGCTTGCCGCCCGGCGCGACCGCCGGCGTCGGCTGTGCGACGGCTGGTGCTGCCGTCGGCGGTGCGGCGGCCGGCTCAGGCTGAACCGCGGCTGGCTGTGCGGCGGCGACCGGCTGGGCTGCCGGCGTCGGCGGTGCGGCGACCGGCTCGGGCTGCGCGGCCGCAGGTTGTGCGGCGACTGCCGGTTGTGCGACCGGTTCGGGCTGCGCGGGCGCGGCAACAGCGGGCTGGGCGACCGCTGGGGTCGGAGCTGCCGCGGACTTCTCGACCTTCGCGACCGCGGTGGTCGGGGCCGTTTGCTTCTTGCCACCCTCGCCGTTGAACGCGAAGTATCCGCCGACGAACACGCCGGCGAGCGCGACGATCGCGGCAGGGGCGATCAGCTTCTTGAGCGTCTTGGTGGTGTCGGTCTGGCGCTGGACCGGCAACGTGCCGGCGCCCCAGGTCTCGTCGACCTTCTCGACCATCCGGCTCGGCTCGAACCACGCGTCGGCCGAGATGCTGTCGCCGGGCGCGTCGACCTGCGGACGCTGCGCGGGGACGATCGGAGCCGACGGCCGGAGAAACGGCGGCGGCTGCGGCATCATCTGCTGCGGCGGCGGGACGATCTGATGCTGCTGCGGCATCGGCGGCTGCGGCATCATCTGCTGCGGCGGGTGCTCCTGAGCCGGCATCGCGATCGATTGCAGCGGCAGCGGGAGCGGATGGGGCAGCGGCTGAGTCACCGAGATCTGCTGCGACGGTTGCGCGACCGGCTGCGTGAACGGCGCCGGCTCCATCGCTTGGGCCTGCGGACGCGAGTCAAACGGCGCGGCGACCGGCATCGACGACGGTGCATCGGTGCGGCTGACCGGCGGCGGTAAGGTCGGCTTCGAGATCCGCTGCGGCGCGGGCGTGCCGCTGCCGGCGCGCTGCGGTAGCGGCGGCGGCGGCGCCATCCGCATCGTCTGGTTCAGCGGCGGAATCGTCCCACCCCGCGAGGCCGGAGCGGTCGCCATACGGACGCTCGGCAGCGGAGGCGGCGAGGACTGCGGCACGGGCGGCAGGTTCGTCTGAGTCCCGCTCGGTGCGCGCGTGCGCGGCAGCGGAGGTACCTCACTACCGGCGCGCATCGCGGGCATCTGCCCGGTCATCCGCGGCGCACTCGGGCGCGCGGGCGGAGCCGAGAACAGGCCATCGGATGGATCTCTCGGCATCGGCTTTTGGTCGCGCACGAGGCCGATCAATTCATTGACTGCAGTCGATTCGGTTTTCGCCATGGTTGAGCTCCGAAGCTGACGCGCAGGATTGCGTCCGAGCTGCGTGATGTAAAGCGAAAACCGTCGACGACACACGCGTGTTCGATCGCGGCGTTGCGCGAATTACCAAACGATCAGCCGGCGTGGTGATCTCGTGCGATCGATGCGCGAAAACGAGAGACGAACGCCGCAGTCGTGACAGAGAAAGTGATGCTGGAGGGCCGGATCGCAGGGCGACATCGTGCGGGCGCCGGCATGCGACAGCGGGAGTGCCGCCGCTAGCGCCGCTGGGAGCCACCGGTTGACAAAGTGAACACCGTCCCCGGATAAGTCGTTGAAATTTCATTGACGACGTAGTGACCATACATCTATGGTATGGCCACTGATGTCGTTTGGTGACCTGCGGAGGTTAGCCAACTGGTTCGCGGCTCAGCCGCGGGTCGCGGTGCAGATCGATCGGCTCGTCGAGAAGCTCGGCGCGACCGCAGTGCCCTTGCTCGGGCGCGAGCTGCGAGGCCGTGAGCCGCGGCGACGCGCAGCTGCGCGCGATGCACTCGGCAAGCTCGCCGCGAGCGCGACCGCCGAGCTCCGCGCGCGCGTGATCGCGGAGCTGCGCGCGATCGTGCAGAGCGGGTGCGAGGACGATGCGAAGCTCGCGGCGGCGGGTCTACTCGCCGAGCTCGGCGAGCGCGCGGCCGCTCGATTGCGCGACCCCGATGCGATCAAGCGCCGATCCGCGGCTGCTCTCGCGATCGAGCTCGATAGCGCGGCCGATGTCGCCGCTGCCGCCGAGCTGATCGTCCGCCAGCTCGATCCGAACGAGGTCGTGCGGATGGTCGAGACGCTCGCCGCAGCGAATCCGTCGGCCGCCCATCGACTCGCGACCGAGCTCCGCGGCCGGCTCGATCTCGCGATCGAAGTCCGCGATCAGCTCGGCGATCTGGTCGCGAGCACGTCTCTCGACGGCGCCGGCTTGCCCGCCGACGGCAGCGCCACCGAAGGTCGGCGCGGTTCGATCAGCGACCGCGCGCCGCGCCGGATCGCACGCACGGCGCAGGTCGCGGTGCTCGTCGATGCAGCCGCTCGGCTCGTCGTGATCGCCGCGCGCAAAGTGTCGGGCGAGCGGCGGTGGCGGCGCTGGGCCGTGTTGATCGGCGCGCACGGTCGGATCGACGACTGCATCCACGACGATCACGCTGGCAGCGACGGTGACAGTGCGCCGCTGATCGCGAGCCTGTGCGCCGATGGCTATCGCGTCGCGAGCACCGACCTCGATCACGCCAGGGGCGTCGTCGCCGCGGCGGCGCGCCGGTCGAGCGAGATGCCGGACCAACTGACATCGTCGTACTACCTCGGGCGCGATCTGCTCGAGCTCGGCGATGCGCACGTCGGCCACGCTCATCGCGTGCACTCGCCGATCGGTCGCGCGACCGAGCTGCTCGCGGACGGCGAACGAGCTCGCGCGCTCGAGCTGCTGCTGCGCTGCGATGCGAGCTCACCCGATGTCGTGGCCGCGCACGCCGCGTGCCTGCTCGCCGACCACCGCGCCGCGGATGCCGTGCCGTTGCTCGAGCGCGCACTCGACGTCGAGCCGCACTGGCCGCTGCATCACTGGAACCTCGCCACCGCGCTGCACCAGCTCGGCGACACTGCCGGCTGCCATCGCGCGCTCGCTCGATTTGTCGCGACCAGCGCGACACCGACCGGCCTGTACGGCGATCCCGATCAGCCCGCGCGCGTCGCACTCGCCGAGCGCCTGCTGTCCGAGCTCGAGCGCACGGCTCGGCTCGCCGGCACGAAGCTCGCGCGTCCGCGCAACAAGCGGTCACGCAGCAAACCGCGAGCGAGCTGACCGTTACTTCGTGGCGGCCGCGCCGGCCGCTGGCTTGGCGCCGACGCTCGGGGCCGGTGCCGGTGGCTTCGCCGACAGCGAGTACGTCATCGAGATCCGCGTGACGCCCTTGAGCGGATGCTTCGGCAGCTTCCAGGTCTTCGCGAAGTCGGCGATGCAACCCGCGACCGCCGCGAGATCGGCCATGCCGGCTTTCGGTTCGGTCGTCACGCCGCGCATCACGCCGGTCTCGTCCGACTCGAGCTTGAGCACGACGTTACCGCCAAGCTTCGGATTGCCCGACGCGTACTGCTCGTAGCAAGCCAGCGCCTCTTGGTTGTGGCGACCGAGCAGCGCGCCGATCGCGGCCTTGTCGTGCGTGCCGACGTCGTGCTTCATCCCCTTGAGCGTGGCCTCGAGGATCGTCAGGTTCTTGCCTGCCTCGGCGCGCATCTCGTTGTTGCTCACGAGCAGCGGTTGGGTCGCGGAGTACAGGTCGTGCGCCGGATCGTAGAACCGGTAGTCGTTCGCGGTCGCGTACAGGATGTGGAACAGCTTGCCCATGATGAACGCGCCCTCGACGACGTTCTCGATATCCTTGCTGCTGCACTTGATGCCGCACGCCGGCATCGCCGCAAGGGCTTCCTTCGCATGGGTCGCCGCCGCAACCGGATCGTCGAGCCGCACGAGGTAGTCGGCTTCCTGGTAGCGCAGGTAGACGAGATCGTCGGCCGGCACCTTCGGTCCCATCAGCGCGATCGCTTGATCGATCGCGGCGACCGCGTCGGCCCACCGGCCCGCGAATTGATACGACTGCTGGCCGAGCTTCGCGAGGATCGCGTACTGCTGCTGCGGGCTGTTGCCGAACATCTGTTGGAGCTTCGGCATCGCGGTCGCCATCGGCACGTGCGTCCGGCCGGCGAACATGATCAGCGTCTCGCGATCGAGCACGTCGCGGCCAGCCATGCTGCCCCAGCCTTGCTCGGCGAGCACGATCGCGTCCCACGCGCCCGGGCCATCGTTCGCGCGGAACTTCGCCCACGCGGTGACGTACGCGAGCTCGGGCGTCGTCGCGGTCGCGGGCTGAGCGTTCACCGCGGCGAGCGCTTCGGCGGTCTTGTATTCCTTGAGCAGCGAGAACGCCCACCACGCGCGATTGATCGCGATATTGGGATCTTTTGGCGCCGCCACGACCAGATCGCCCCACGCCTTCTCGGCC
>CAZDGY010000504.1:0-5284 GCA_964504685.1 uncultured Kofleriaceae bacterium
AAGGCCGACCGCGCGTTCACTGCGGATGCGGTGGTGAAGCTGCGCGGTGTGACCAAGGCGTATCCGGTGACGTTCGAGGTGATCGACCAGAAAGCCGATGCAATTCGGATCAAGGGCATGCACACGTTCTCGCGGCTCGACTTCTCGATCGGTACGGACCCGGCCTTGGATTCGCAGCAGCAGGTGGACCCCGAGCTCACCATCGAAATCGTCGTGACCCTCAAGAACACCTGAGGACGGACGTCGAGCGCTACCGCTTCTCGCCCATCAACACGACGATCCAGATCGCGTTGTCGCCGATCTCGGGATGCGTACCTTGCGCGATGCCCACGCCGATCTCGTCGGGCTTGTAGTCGCCGACTAGCGCCTTGCCGTCGATCGCGTCGAGCTCGCCGACCGCGGTGATCACGCTGCCGACGCGACCGAACGAAGCTCCGAGCGTATCGAGTTGCTGGCGAGCTGCCGGCCACAACGCGTCGCGCGACTTCCCTTGAGCGAGCCCGTCGACGAGGGTCTGTGCGATCGCCTGCAGCGACGTGTTGTTGCGCACGGTCGGCCGCGCGGTCGTGATCCGCGTCCGTACGAGCTCTGCGGCTTGCGCCGGATCGACCTTCGGCGTGATCCGGATGAACACCTGGGTGAGGAACATCTCGCGCCGGCCGGAGACCTCGTCGCCGAGCACGACACCGATGCCGATATGCGTCGCGGTCGCCGACATCACGTTTGCGCGGTGGCCCGGGCTATTCATCAAGCCCGCGTGCGCCTCGGCGATGCCGTACGAGCGCGCGACGTTCTCGAGGACCACCGCGGTCTTGATCCCGGCGACGCGCACCCGATCCGCAGCAGAGCCGGTCGTCGGTGAGATGTGGGCGACGATCTTGGTCCGCCGCATTTCTTCGGAGTGACCGCGCGCGACCGCCGCCACTCGATCGTCCCACAACAACGCCGGCAACCCGGCGGCCGTGCGATCGCGGTTGACGAGGGCGAGCAACCGCCCCTCGGCCTCTTTCGGATCGGTGACGGTCATGTCGTCGCGCGTGGGCTCGACGGTCAGCGACAACGGCGGTTCCGCGCCGCACCAGATCGGAAAGTTCGCGAGCACGGTCGAGCCGGCGGCATCGCTCGCCGTGATCTCGATCTGCTGGCGACCGGTGTGCTTCGCGCACTGCACCGGCGCACGAAACGCTCCGTTCTTGCCGGTCTCGATCCCGACCCGCTCGGTCGCGCCGTCGTCGTGGGTGACGAACACCTCGGGCTCGCGATAGCGCGACTCGACAACGGCTTCGAGCATCGCGCTCCCGCCCGCGCGCAACGAGCGCGGAATCGGCGCGGTCGTCACCGCGGAGCCTTGCAGCGCGAACACCACGGCGCCGGTGCCGTCGGCCAGCCGTTTTGCGGCACCGATGCCGATCCGAGCCGTCGCGCCGCTGCCGAGGATCTCGCCGAGCTTCGGCGCGAGCTCGTGAACGACGACCTCGGGATCGTCGATCTTGCCCCACACGACGAGCAGGTGCGGCGACGGCTCGATGATGCCGTTGCGCTGCAGCGCGAACTCGACGACCGAGTAACCGACGACGCCTTCTTCAGGCACGATCTCGGCGAGCTCCGCGCAGGCGCGGAACAGCCGCGCATCGGGAGTCGGCGCCGGCAGATTCGCCGCGACCGCCGCATCGCGTACCGCGCTGACTACGGCGTCGCCTAGCGCCGAATGCGGAGGCGGCTGGACCGGCTCGTTGTAGCGCGCTGCCGGCTCGGTCGTCGGCGCGAACGTCACCGGCGCGAGGCTGCTCGTCGTGGTCGGAGCGGTCGGATCACCGCGGCGCCAGCTCGGCTCGGTACCGACGCGAGTCGGGCCTCCCGCCGAGCACGCGATCGAGCACGCGAGCACAAGCGACGGTAGGATCGCACGCACGCGGTAGATCCTAACACGCGCTACGGCGTCGTCGGCGGCGGCGATCCGGCTGGCTGGATCGCGTGCGTCGTCATCCGCGGCGTGGTCGCAGCTGCGCCACTGCCCGCCCCCGCGCTGCCACTGCCCGTGCCCGCGTTGCTGCCACTGCCCGTGCCCGCGTTGCTGCCACTGCTGGCGCCGGAGCCACTGCTACCGTCGTCGGCAGTCGCAGGCTTGGGCACGATCGAGCCGGTCTGATCCGCGAACACGATCGTCAGCATGCGATCGAGCGCATGAAAGTCGCTGTACGTGATCCGGTTCCAGCTCGACACGCTCGCTTCGCCGCCGCCGGTCCGCGTATCGCCGCGCACGACGTTCATCCGCCAGCGGTCGCCGACTTGCGGGGGCAAGCGGACCTTCATGCTGTCGTCGCGGCCTTTGACCGCGCCCCACGGGATCGCGATCTCGGCGTCCCAGCCCTGATCGGTATCGCCGGCTTTGTCGGCGGTGCCTCGGACCTTCACGCCGGTGACCATGCCGGACTCCCAGCTCGTGTCGCCCTCGGTGGCGCGCGTCTGCGGCCACCACTTGTCGAACGTCGCGTTGTTCGGGTTGACCTGGAGCTCGATATAGCCGCGGTGATTGCCGTCGGCATCGATGAAGATCTCGATGACGTCAGACTTCCACAGGGGATCGTCGTGGTTCTTGTACGGGCTGTAGATGTCGTTATCGATGACCTGGACCGAGAGGTAGAGATACGTGTCGTCCCACGTCATGCGCGCGCTCGCCTTGCCGACCGGCTCGGGGCTACCTTCTCCGGTGACGAAGTCGGGCGACGCCGTGATGCCGGCCCACCCCGGATCGTTCGCCACGCCATCGATCGTGATCGCGCCCTTCGCGCGCGACACGTAGACCGTGCCGAGCGGCGGCGGTGCCTTCGATAGATCGACCGGAAGCTCGCGGGTGATCGCGCGGTCCACGACCCCAGGTCCGGTCGCCGCCATCCGATCGCCGACCTGGTGGCCGCCGACCTGGATCAGCCCGACGTAGATCGTCGCCTTCGCCGAGTGCCAATCGGGTCGGAGGATGAAGTCTTGGGCATCGGAGATGATTTCGCCCGCTCGCCACGTCGCTGGTCCGTGACCGAGCTCCATGTCGGTCGCGTCGAGGTTCATGAAGTCAGGCGTGTTCGGCACGCCGCGGATCAGCGTGAACACGCGCCAACCCGGGCCGGGCGGCTGCGTGACCTTCCAGTAGTGCGTGATCTTCGCGGCCTGGCCGGGGATGAGCGTGGATTTGTCGATCTTGCTGCCGAGGTAGACGATGCCGTCGCCGAGCTTGACGTCGACGTGCTCGAGCCCGTCCGGCGCTGCGGCGAGCAGGTTCTCGCGAATGAACGCAAGCTCGATCTTCTTGCCCTGCGGACCAGAGCCTTGGTCCGCGCATGCCGCGGCGCACGCGAGCACGAACGCGAGGGTGGCGCGCCCGATGGCCGGGACCTGCGCCCGGCCATCAGCACTGCCGCATGGCAGTGCGGTTGGATCATCCATCGCCCTGGTGATACCACGCCGCTACTGCGCGGTGCCGGCGGCGTAGTCGGTCGCGATCGCAGATTCGACCTTCGCCAGCTCGGCTTGGGTGGAGAAGATCACACCGAGCTCACGGTTGTAACCGAGTGAGCCCGCGGAGAAGTTCTCCGAGCCGATAAACCCTGACTTGCAGCTCGTCCCCGAGCAATCGATCACGATCGCCTTGGCGTGAATGTACGGGTCCGACATCGTGCCACTCGACGAATCCGGTCCCGACACGACGACCTTGCCGCCCGCGTTCTTCACCAGGTTGATCGCCTGGGTCTGGGACGACGACAGCGGCGGATCGTTCGCGATCACGACCCGAACCTTGACGCCGCGATTCGCCGCATTCGCCACCGCGTCGACGACGCCGTTCTGATTCGTGTCGCTGAACTCCTCGACTTCGACGTCGAGCGTGGTCGTCGCTTCGTTGATCAACGCGACCAGCTTGCTGCGCGCATTGGTGTCGGCGACGACGAGGTCTCCGGACGGCGTGATCGTCTGCATCGCGTGATCCGCTTTGAACACCGCGGTCGCTTCGGTGACATCGGCGGCGTCGGTATCGAGCGCGAGATATTCGCGGTTCGAGTCCGGCGGCGACTCGTTGAGGTTCATCGTCATGATCCACGCCGACTTCGCATCGATGATCAGCGTCTTCTCGTGGGTGTACGTGAACGTCGGGTTCGACCACACGACGTTGACCCCACCCGATTTGAGCGAGTTGTACGCCGGGGTGTTCCACGACTTGCACGTACTCGAGCTGTCGAGGATCGCTTGGACATCGAGGCCGCGGCCCTTCGCCGCGACGAGCGCCGCGGTGACGTCGGTATTGTCGATCTGATACATCGTCATATAGACCGATGTCGTCGCGGTCTGGATCGCGTTCGTGATTTCGGCGGCGTGATCGTTCGCGGGCTCGACCGTGATCTTGATGGCCTCGGTCGGCATGATCGCGGCGTCGCTGCCCGAGCCGTTGCTGCCGTCGTGGCCACCGCCGCCGCCACCACCGCCGTCGGGGTTATTACCACCCGGCGCGTTGCAGGCTGCGAGCGCGATCAGGACAGGGGCGAGGGAAGTACAGGCGGCTCGCATCGCACGGGAACCTACCGCGACCAAATCGTAACGGGGCCGTTATTTTTGCCCGAGACCGATCACCAGATTTCAGACTGTTGCGACCGCGGGCTCAGCGTCCTGGGTCGAAACGGGTCACTTGGCGCAGGAAGTTAGCGTCGAGGTACTCGCGTTTGATGACCTCGGCCATCTCCTCCGCCGTCGCGAACCGTTCGTAGTCGATCCGGATCACCGGGATCACCTTCGAGATGTTCGCCACGAAGTCCTGGTACCCGTCGTAGAGCGCGCGCAAGTAGCCGAGCTCGATCTTCGATTCGATATCCCGACTCCGGCTGCGGATCCGCTCGGCGCTCGCCTCGGGCGATACGTCGAGAAATACGATCACGCTCGGCTTGCACATGAAGTTGCTCATGTTGCGGAACAGCTGGACGTACGTCCGATAGTCGCGCTCGTCCATCAGCCCGGTGTGCGCGAGCATCTTCGCGAAGATCGAGTCTTCGTAGATCGTGCGGTCCTGCACCGCAGATCGGCCGCGCCAGATGATCTCTTGATGCTGTTGGAACCGGCGGTTCAGCAGATAGACCTGCATCGCGAACGAGTAGCGCGCGGTGTCGCGATAGAAGTCCGCGAGGTACTCGTTATCAGCGACCGGCTCGTAATAGGTGTCGATGCCGAGATGCTGACCGAGCGCGGTCGCGAGCGTCGACTTGCCGGCGCCGATCATCCCGGCGATGCCGATGAAGATGTTGCC
>CAZDGY010000505.1:0-5274 GCA_964504685.1 uncultured Kofleriaceae bacterium
ACGCCGGCTTCGCGCCGCCGACGATCACGATGTCGAAGTAGTTGCGCCACGACGGATACGCCTTGCGTTCGCCGTCGAGCAGGTAACTCATCACGACGCTCGTGTAGTCCCACAGCGAGTTCGTCAGCACGAACAGCTTCTTGCCCGAGCTGCGGAACTTGTGCAGCGTCTCGCCGAGCAGCGGATCCTTGACGATGAACGCCGCGAGATCCGCTTTGATCACGGACTTCAGCGTGTCGTCGCGATGCGCCTCGTCGATCGAGCGCCGGATATCGCCGAAGAGCTTGTCGTAATCGGCGCCGCCACCTTGTCGGTCGTACCAATCGACGAGCGTCGTGTACATCACCGCTTCGGGCAGACCGAACAGCGTGTCGATCCACTCGAAGCGATCCGCCGACAGGTTGATCTTCTCGTGGCGATAGATGTGCTTGCGCTCTTCGGGGCCGAGCTCGCGCAATCCGTGGTAGCAGCGGCCGACGTGCGCGTGCCGATCCATCTTGAACACGTTGCCGAGCTGGCGATCGACCATGAGGCCGCGGATCGCCCAACGCGAGTCGTAAGTCAGGCCGCGGATCGCTTCCGGATAGCCATGGTTCGCGACCATCTTCTGCAGGGTCAGCGCGATCGACAGCTGCTCGAGCTTGTCCTGGTGATACAGGGCGAGCGTGTAGTCCATGTCGAACCCGATCAGCTCGATCGAGTCCATCCGGAGATTGCGATTGCAGAACACCCGGTTTTTGCGGGCGACATCGATCTCCGTCGTGGTCTCGCCGAGCAACGCGCCGATCGCGGGGTCGACTTCGTGGCCCGATACGACCATTCGATCCATTGTACCCCGATCGAACGCAGTCGTCGCCTTCATGTACATTCGGCCTCATGGCCTCGCCCCCTGCCTGGAATCGCTCCACCGAGCCGTTTGCCGAGCTGATTTCCGCCGACAAGATCGCGACCCGCGTCGCCGAGCTGGGCGCGCAAATGACCGCGGACTATAAGGCGCTAGCCGACGCAGCCGATGTCGTCGTGATCGGCGTGCTCAAGGGTTCAGTGATCTTTCTGGCAGATCTGGTGCGTCATATCGCCCTCCCGGTCTACGTCGATTTCATCGGGATTTCGTCGTACGGGGACGCGACGGTGTCGTCGGGAGTCGTCCGGATCACGCAAGACTTGTCGCGGCCGATCGAGGGCAAGCACGTGATCGTCGTCGAGGACATCGTCGACACCGGTCACACCGTGCACTACCTGTTGCAGAACCTCGAGACCCGGCGGCCGGCGTCGATCAAGCTCGCGTCGCTGCTCCACAAGCCGGAGCGCGCCGAGCGCGTGGTCATGATCGACTACCTCGGGTTCACGATCCCGAACAAGTACGTCGTCGGCTACGGCCTCGATATCGCGCAGCAGTATCGCAACCTGCCGTACATCGGTTATGTAGTCGGCGCCTGATCCATGACGCCAGAGCAGCTCGCGCGATTGCCTGCAGTGCTGTTCGAGATCGGTAAGCTCGTCGGCTCCGATCTCGATCCAGGGATTCTGTTGTCGCGGATCGCCGAGCTCGTGTGTCAGCTGATCGGCGCGAAGGCGTGCTCGGTGATGTTGCTCGATGCCGATCGCAAGCGCCTGCTCGCAAAGGCCGCGTATGGCCTGCGCACCGAGCGGATGCACACGTTGTCGTTCGCGATCGGCGAAGGCGTCGCCGGCTGGGTGGTCGAACGCGGCGAGGCAGCGCTGATCCACGATGTTTCGAAGGATGCGCGCTACGTCGTGTTGCCTGCGAATCAGACGCCGATCGCATCGATGTTGTGCGTGCCACTGATCTCGCGCGGCGAGCGGGTCGGCGTCGTGACCGCGACGTCCGAGACGCCAAACGCGTTTCACGCCGAAGATCTCGAGCTCGTCAAGTTCATCGCGACGACGATCGCACTCGACATCGAGAACGTGCGCCTGCATCGCGTCGCGGTGACCGATCCGCTGACCGGCGCGTACAACCGCGAGTTCCTACACCAGGGGTTGCCTTCGGAGATCGAGGCAGCGCTCGACCGCGATCGGCCACTGTCGCTCGCGCTGGTCGACGTCGATCACTTCAAAGCGGTCAACGATCAGTACGGCCACGGCACCGGCGATGTCGTGCTGTCGGAGATCGCGCGCCGGTTGCGCGGGGCGATCCGCGGCGGCGACTTGCTCGTGCGCTACGGCGGCGAAGAATTCCTCGTCGTGCTGCCGAAAGCCGATGCCGGACGAGCCTGGGAGATCGGTGAGCGCATGCGGCAGCGCGTGTGCGAGCGCTCGTTCGACGTCGGCGATGGCGTCGCGCTGATCTTGCGGATCTCGGTCGGCATCGCACAATGGCACGAAGGCGAGACGATGCCCGATCTGATCGAGCGCGCGGACGTCGCGATGTACAGCGCGAAGGATCGAGGCCGTAACCGCGTCGAGGTTGCGCCGTGAGCACGGACGGCGGAGACGACGGCTCGCCGCCGGAAGCGCCGCAGCCGCCGACGTCGCCGGAACCAACGAGCGAGCACGAGCGCGTTCACGAGTCTGTCGCCGCACCGCCGTTCGAGCCACCGGCTGGCTACGACCCGATCGCGGCGTATGGCGCGCCGCCGATGTCGACGGAGCCGCCGCCGATGTCGCCCGAGGACGGGCCGATCTTGCCGTTGACGTATCAAGAAGGCGATATGGCCGCCGCGGTAGGCGCGCCGACTCGCCGCCGGCTGTCCACCGAGCCGGCGATCGACGACGACGCGCGCGCCGAGCGGCGCAGCCGGCGTACCGTCGTGATCACCGGGGTCGCCGTGGTCGGCGGCTTGGCCGCGGTCGCGCTGGTCTTCCTCGGCCGCGCGAACTCGGGGCGGTACCTCGTGACGTGCGCGACCGATCACATGCGCGCCGAGCAAGGTCGCTCGTTTCCGCCGTGGGGCTCCCATGCGATGAGCGGTCCCGAGTGGAAGTCCGTTCCGCTGCCTCCGAATGCCGAGTGCACCGAGCACGAGACCGATACCGAAGAGGAGCTCGCGAAGTGGTATCTCGGCGCGATCGTCGATCAGGCGAGTGCGCTGCTCACCCCGCGCACGATCAGCGCGATGCCGGCGCGGACGAGCGACAAGGATCCGCCGAGCGCGCTCGACATCGCCTCCGACGAGCTACACCAAGCGCTGCTGCTCGCCCGCGATCCCGCCCGCCGCACCCAACGCAACAAGGTCGAGCACCTGCTCGGCGACGTCGACTACTGGCGCGCGTCGATCAAGCTACGCGACGTCACGTCGGCGTTGGTCGAGGCCGCAAAGCAGTTCGAGACCGCCGCAGCGCAGCACCCGCTCCAAGTCACCGATGCCGAGAGCTGGGCGACGTTCGTCCACCGCGTCGCCGACGAGCTCAAGGCCGGCCCAAACGGCGCGCCCACGACGCCCGCGACCGGGCAGCCGGCGTTGACCACCGGCACGACGCCCGCTCCGCTCGGCACGGCGCTGCCGGTCGAGCCCGAGACTGGCAGTGATGTCGCTCCGCCTCCGCCCGACGCCGGCGTACCGAGCGGCGGCGTGCTGCTGTAGCTATCCGCCGGCGGTCTGGATCGCGAGGTGGGTCAGGCCCTTTTCCTTCGCGCGTTCCATCAAGTTCACGACGCGTCCGTGCGAGACCGCTTTGTCGGCCTTGAAGATGACCTGCGTGTTCTTGTCGCGAACGAACGCGGCCTGAAACAGGTTGTCGATGTCGCCATCGGCCATCGTCTTGCCGCCGATCGCGATGTCGCCTTTGACCGGGATCTCCAGGACGATCGACGTCTTCGCGGTATCGATCTCCTGCGCCTTGCCCGATGGCAGCGTGATTTTGAGGCCGGACTTCTTGTCCTGCTCGGTCTGCTTTTCCTCGGCGACCTGATGCTGCTTTTCGTGCTCGCGCTCGACCTGGACCGCGAGCGCGCTCACCATGAAGATGATGACGAGCACGAGGAACACGTCGGTGAGCGGGGTGATGTTGATCTCGGCAAAGATCGACTCGCCCTCGCCACCGTCGTCGTCGGAGTCAGGCAGCTTCCCGATCGCCATCGTCGCCTTTGCGTTTCGTTGTCTTCGGGGTTTCGACGTCGGCTTCATCCGCGTCGCGCTTCTTGCCGCGGCTCGGCTGCGCGTCGCTCGGCTGCTCGAGCAGCAGCTCGAGGAACTCGTCGGTCAGTAGCTTCATCTCGACCGCGATCCGGTTCGCACGCTGGCTGAAAAAGTTGAACTCGATCACCGCGAGCACGGCGACGAGGATGCCGACCGCGGTGACGATCAACGCGCCGGAGATCGGGCCCGACACCTCGCTGAACTTGACGGTCTCGTCGCCCTTGAACCCGTGCATCGCGCTCATGATGCCGACGACGGTGCCGAACAGGCCGACGAACGGAGCGGTCGCGCCGACCGTACCGAGCATCCACAGCCGCGCGCGGAGATCTTGGTTGACGCGCAGGCGCTCGCGATTGACTGCGGTCGCGACATGCTCGGGCTTTGCGCGGCCACTGCGCTCGAACCCGACCAGGAACACATCGGCAATCGGCGATTTCGAGCGCTCGCACTGCGACCGCGCCTCCTCGACTGCGCCGCGCGATAGGCACCGGGTCACGACATCGCCCAGCGCACGGGCGCGTGGAATGAACTTCCAGCTCGCGAACAGCCGGTCCAGGACCACCGCAAACGCGATCATCGAGAACCCAACGACGACCCACATCGAGCCGAAGCCGTGGTTCATCCAATCCCAGATCGATTCATCCATATCCGGCCTTTAGACGTTGATAGCACGGCATAGCAGGGTGGTGGCCGGGGGCTATGACCCGTCGGCAGCGTGCGGGGTTGCCCGTTGCCCCATGCAGGGGGGTGTGGTCGAATGCGCGCGATGAGTCGATTGGTCAACTGCGCGAAGCTCCATCAGTCCCTTCCGGGCCTACCGTACAAGCCGTTCAACGACGCGCTCGGAGCCCGGATCTACGAATCAGTCTCGGCCGAGGCGTGGCAGCAGTGGATCGAGCACAGCAAGAAGATCGTGAACGAATACCGGCTCGACCTCACCCAGAAGAAGGCCCACGAGGTGCTCAAAGAGCAGTGCGAGGCGTTCCTGTTCGGCGATGGCGGCATCACGCCGCCCGACTACGTACCCGAGAAGCACTAGGCGTCCCTTGAGCTCGCTCGCGCGCCATGTGCCGCGCCTGCGCGTGCCGTGGGTGACGCTCGGAGACTGGCCGACGCCGCTCGATCCGGTCGCGCTCGGCGGCCGCATCGTGTGGGTCAAGCGCGAGGGCGA
>CAZDGY010000506.1:0-5273 GCA_964504685.1 uncultured Kofleriaceae bacterium
TCACCGACGATGGCTTGACGCTGATGTGGACCACCGCCAGCAATGCGGTGATCGCGACGTCATCGCGCCCGGCGCGCGGCGCGCCGTGGTCAGCGTTCCACACGCTGCTGGGAGACGGCGTTCTCTACACCGGCGCGGAGGCGCCCAGCCTGTCCGCCGACGCACACACGCTCTACTTCACCGCGACGGCGCGAAGCACCGGCCTGATCGACATGTACGTCACAACCCGGGTGTCGACCGCTGACGGATTTCCCGACGCGAGCCCGGTGCCCGGCCTCGATCCCGCGATCCAAGCGCAGTTCGGCTCGGTCGGCGTACACGGGCTCGACCTCGTGTACCAGGAGCAGTCCAACTATCAGCTCTACGAGGCGACCCGAGCCACGACGTCCGACCCGTTCGGGGCCGCGCTCGTGCCATCCGCGTTCGCGTTCGACGACACCGCGGTCGACGCGAGCCTGTCGAGCGACGGGACGACGCTGTGGTACGGCTCGACGATCCAGAGCAGCGACTACGATCTCTACGAGTCGACGCGGCCGTGCACGTGATCGCGCAGCCGGCGCAGTCCGAGCTCGGTCTTGAGGTCGCACATCTCGCCCCGCACGCACGCCGCGATCGCAGCGTCGAGGGCTAGCCAGCGCGTGGTCGCGCCCTCTTCCATCGGCGAACCGTCACCGAACAGCGACTGCTGGGCCGCGGGATCGACCTCGACTGCGGTGAAGTAGAACTTCTCGACCATCGCGCCCGGCGACGGAAGCGAGCCCGCGCCGAGCACGGTGATCGCCGCCGGCGCCACGTCGAACCCGGCCTCCTCGCGGACCTCGCGCGCAGCGCGCTCGCGCAGCCCGGCTTCGCCGCGATCGCCAACCTCGATAATGCCGGCCACTAGCTCGGTCTGCATCGCGCCGGGCGGCAGCTCGGGCAGCGGGGCCGCGGCGGCGTCGCGGCCGAGCGCGATCGTCGGCCGCAGCCCGTCGCGCACCAGCACGTGGATCGCGCCGGCGATACGGGCGTAGACCGCGACGACTACCGCGTCCTGGCCGTACGGCCGGACGACCGAGTCGCAGATATACGACGGCGATGTGGTGCCGTCGGCGCGGCGGTTGCGCAGGTGCAGCCGCCGGATCGCGAGGAACCCGCCTTCGCCGACTCGCTCGTCGCGGTCGACGAGCAACTCGACGACGCGGACGAGGGTCACGGCGCGGTCATCGGCGCGTGGTCCGGGGCATTCGAGCCCGGTGACGGCGGCGGTTCGGCGCCCGGAGCCGCGGCAGAGCCGGCTGCCGGCGGCGGCGCGCCGGTCGGTACGTTCGAGACTTCGTACTGCTTGAGCGCGTCGTGGATCGCCGAGGCGAGCACGTCGACCTTCTCGCCGACGTAGCCCGGCAAGCTCGGATCATCCGGCGTCAACTGATCGGGATTCGGCCGGCCGGCGATATAGCGCATCAGCACCGGCGTGATTTGCACGACCCACGAGTCGCCGTCCGGCAACAGCTTCGCTACGAGCACGATGTTGATGCTGCGATCCGGGAGATCCTTCGTGTCGCGCTCCGAGGCGGCCAGGCCTTCCGGCGTGTACCAGCGACCGGTGGTCTGCAGGCCGAGCGTCGTCTCGTCCGACTTGTCGAGCTTGTACTTGTCCTCGACCGCGCCGCGCATCGCGTTGTAGATCGCGATCTTGTCGCCGCGATAGTGCGCCGATTTGGCCGCCTTGATCTGGGTCGACGACGGCCCGCACGCGCCGAGAGCGATGGCTACGAGCGCCGCGAGACGAAACACGTTCGGGTTACGCATCGGCGATTCGTACAACGCTTCCACCCTGCGAATCCAGCACGGAGGGGCGTTTCGCCCTAGCGATCATGCACCGGGAGTCGCGCCGGGCGGACCGGCGACGAACTGTTTCGCGCGATCGTAGATGTCGAGCGCGAGCGTGTCGGCGCGGCCGAGCACGAACGGCGGGAGATACGGATCGTCGGGCTTGAGCTCGCGCGGCTGCGGGCTTCCGCTCATGACCTGCAGTGTGTGCGGTGTGACGATGATCGAGAACCCGCCATCGGCAGGCACGACGTGAACGATCAGCGTGACCTGTACGCTTCCGCCCCGTACCTGCGTCCACCCGTCGGCACCCTCCGACTCGAGATCGCCGGTCGAGCTGTAGAAGCGCGGGATCGTCGCGAACATCAGCTGCCCCTCGTCGACCTCGCCGACCTTGTAGGTGAGCTTCGCTGTCTCGATCGCGAGCTGCAGCAGCTGCTTAGGATCCGCGGAGTAGCGCGCGGTCTTCGCCGTCCGCAGCTCGGCATTCGAGGGACCACATCCGGCAATTGCGAGCGCACCCGCCACGCCGACCACAACGAAAAAGCGCTTCATGGCTCGATCGTACGGCGACCTCGCGGGCGCGTCTAGTCGGCGTGGTAGCGTCGCCAAATGCGAGCGCTGATCACGGGCGCGTCGAGCGGAATCGGCGCAGCGATCGCGCGCGAGCTAGCCGCGCGCGGCATCGATCTCGTGCTCACCGCCCGGTCGCGTGACGCGCTCGACCGCGTCGCGGCGGAGTGCATCGCGCTCGGGGTCAAGGCAGACGTCGTCGTCGGCGACCTCGGCGCTCCTGGCGCGGCGGCGACGCTGTGGCAAACCGCGCGCGCGATCGGCGAGCTCGACATCGTCGTCAACAACGCCGGGTTCGGCTACTTCCGCCCGTTCGCCGACATCGACTGGGCGCGCGATGCCGAGCTGCTGCAGCTCGATATCGTGGCGTTGGTCGAGCTGTCGAAGGCGTTCGTCCGCGATTGCGAGCGCGGCTATCTGCTCAACATCGCGTCGACCGCCGCGTACCAATCCATCCCGAACATGGCGGTGTACTCGGCGGCGAAGGCTTTCGTGCGCAACTTCACCGAAGGGTTGCACGACGAGCTGCGCGGCACCGCGAAGTCGGCGACCTGCGTGTGTCCCGGCGGAACCACGACCGCGTTCCACGCGATGGCCGGCGCGGGAAACTACAGCTGGCTCGCGAATCGCTCGATGCTCACCGCCGAGCAAGTCGCCGCGATCGCGGTGCGCGCGATGTTGCGGAAGAAGCGGACCGTGATCTCCGGGTTCCTAAACAAGGTGTCGTGCTTCGGCGTGCGGTTCCTACCGCGCTGGTTCGCGTCGTGGATGAGCCGACGCGTGCTCGGCAAGCCGCGGGTCGGCGCGTTACCACCGAGGGCGGTCGCATGACTACCGAACCACTCAACGCACGGCATTGGCGCGACGATCAGCGCGGCGTCTACGAGGTCTGGTATCTGACGTGGAACCATCCGAACGGCACCGGCTACTGGCTGCGCTACACCACCGATGCGCCGTCCGATGGCGAGCCCGCGATCGCCGAGCTGTGGTTCGCCCGGTTCGATCCGGCGCGGCCCCAGCGCACGTTCGGCGTGCATCGCCGCTTCGGCGCGATCGACCTCGTGTCCGAGAAGTCGCCGTTCGAGCTCGCGATCGGCGCGAGCCGGCTCGGCCACGACCGCGCGATCGGCGAGCTGTCCGGCGATGGCCACGACATCTGCTGGGATCTGCGCTGGGATCCGGCGGCGCGCGAGCTGCGCCAGTTGCCCGACGTGATGTACGCGCGCGGCGGCCTCGGCGAGACCACCGTCGTGTCGCCGAACCCTCGCGTGCTGATGTCGGGACGGCTCGAGATCGACGGTGAGGTGCTCGACTTTCACCGCGCAGTGCTCGGCCAGACTCATCTGTGGGGCAAGAAGCACGCGCTCAGCTGGACCTGGGCACGCTGCGCGGAATTCGAGGGCGCGCCCGACGGCGTGCTCGAGCTGCTCGGCGTGAAGCTGCAGCGGCGCGGCGTGACGCTCCCGACGCTCGTGATCGCGACGCTCGATCTCGACGGCGAGCGCCACCACTTCAATCAATTTCGCCACACGCTCGGCAATCGCGGCAGCTGGCGCACCGGGCGCGCGGAGTTCACGCTCAAGAACGCGACGACCAAGGTCGAAGGCGAATTCGTGTGCTCGCATCACCAGCTCGTCGAAGCGCCGTACCTCGATCCGGATGGCACGCGCGTCTACTGCGCGAACACCGAGATCGGGGACGCTCGGCTCGTGATCTCGAAGCGAGCGGGCTTCGGCTGGCGCGAAGCGCGCAGGCTCGAATCGAACGGCCGCGCGCACTTCGAAACCGGCGGACGCGAGCGCGATCGCGCGGTGGTTCACGAGCACGTCTTGGTCCAATCGGTGTAGGCTGCGCCGGCGATGGATCGCAAGAAGACGCCGCTGTGGACCGCGCACCGCGAGCTGGGCGCGAAGCTGATCGACTTCGGCGGCTGGGACATGCCGGTGTCGTATCCGGCTGGAACGATCAAAGAGCACCGCGCCGTGCGCGAGGCGGTCGGTCTGTTCGACGTCAGCCACATGGGCGAGGCGTACCTGCGCGGTCCCGGCGCGCGCGCGTTCGTCGACCGGATCGCGACCAACGCAGTCGCCTCGGCGCCGGTCGGCAAGGCGGTCTACACGCTGCTGTGTCATCCGAGCGGTGGCGTCGTCGACGACTGCATCTTCTACAAGCGCAGCGACACCGAGTTCTTCGTGATCGTCAACGCGTCGAACACCGCGAAGGACCTCGAGTGGTTTCGCGATCACGCGTCGACCGAGTGCGATGTCGAGGACGTCTCGGATCGGACCGGGCTCATCGCGGTACAAGGTCCGAAGGCAGTCGCGATGGTCGATCGGCTCGCCGGCGGCAACCTCGCGCAGCTGCCGAGCTTCACGTTCACCGATGCGACCGTCGCCGGCGTGCCGTGCATGGTCGCGCGCACCGGGTACACCGGCGAAGACGGCTTCGAGCTCGCGTGCCCCGCCGACGAAGCGATGAAGCTGTGGTCCGCGTTGCTCGAGGCTGCCAAGCCGCTCGGTGGCCTGCCGATCGGGCTGGGCGCGCGCGATACGCTGCGGCTCGAATCGAAGCTGCCGCTCTACGGCAACGACCTCGACGATGATCACTCGCCGCTCGAAGCGGGCCTCGGCTGGGCGGTCAAGCTCGACGGCCGTAACTTCATCGGCGCCGAGCCGCTGCGCGCGCAGAAGGCGAACGGCCTGACCCGCCAGCTCGTCGGCTTCACGATCGCCGAAGACCAGCGCGCGATCGCACGCCACGGCTACAGTGTCGTCGACCGTAGCCTGGGCGCCGGCGAGCTCGCCACGATCGGCGATGTCACGAGCGGTGGCCCGGGCATCATGGTCGGCGGCGCGATCGGCCTCGCGTACGTGCCGGTCGACCGCGGC
>CAZDGY010000507.1:0-5270 GCA_964504685.1 uncultured Kofleriaceae bacterium
CTGCCGCTGCAAGCCGGCCAGACCTATGACGTCGGCAACGTCGTCGTCGATGCACCGCCACCGCAGGGTTCCGGCCAGCCGCCGCGCCCGCCCGTCTGACTACGCTCGTCGACGGCGACGCCGGGCGAGTGCGAAACGGCTCATTCAAAGTTGTAACAGCGCCGTCGTGCCGCGCACGCGACGGCAACTTGCGGCGCCAGCTCTCCAATATTCACTCTCGGCAACTCATTGGTTCTGCTCGTCGGTGCCGTGGCATAGATCGAGCACTCCCTCGAGCATGCGCACTAAAAATAGTTTCATTACCCGATCCATTCATCCCGGCTTGTTCGCTCTCGCAGCACTCAGCGGATGCAGTCATTCTCCGGCGGGCTCGCCCGATGCGCCGGCGGCGACCTGCCAGAGTGCATGTGCGAGCGGTACGCCCTGTCAGGCCAGCGAGCTCGCGAACCTCGACGGCAGCTCTGCCGTGTTCTCGAATCTCGCGGTCGACGATTCCGGAATTTACTGGGCGAATCAGCCAAAGAACACGATCGTCGAGCTCGGCCTCGGTGGCGGCGCGACGACCGCGATGACTACCGATCAGTCGGACGCGTTCTTCGTTGCGGTCGACGCGTCGAACGTCTACTGGACGGTCGGCGACAACATCGTCGATCCGAACCCGAATGGCGCGATCCGTCAGGTCGCGAAGACCGGTGGTGCCGTCACCGAGCTCGCTACCGGACAAGCGACGCCGCAAGCGATCATCGCGGATGGCGCCAGTGTCTTCTGGGCGGACTACGGGCGAAGCGGGAGCGAAGGATCGGTTATGCGCCGAGACCTCACGGCATCTGCGCCGACGAAGCTCGCCGATGCGGATAGTCCCTACACGCTCGCGCTCGATGCCACCGATGTGTACTGGACCAGCTACGACTCGGTGATGGCCGTGGCCAAGAGCGGCGGCACTCCTCGAATGGTCGCGTACGTGGACGGAGCGCTGGCGGGCGACGTCGTGATCAGTGGCGACACTGTCTATTGGGACACTCAGGACCCCAGCGGTACCGGCGCTATCACCGTGTGGTCGGCTCCGAGCGCTGGTGGCACCGCAGTCAACGTCGCGACGGTGGCGACCGGGTTCTCGGGCCTCGCCAGCGGCTGCGACAGCGTCTACTGGGGCACCGCCGATTCGATCCTACGGAGTACCGGTGGCGGTAGCCCTCAGGTCGTCGCGTCCGGAATCTCCAACCTCACGTCGTTCGTGGTGGTCGGTGACACCGAGACCCTGTTCTGGACGCAGGGAAACACATCTGTCAACACGCTCGCCCCGTAACGCGGACCTGGCTCTGCAGTGGCGAAGCACGGCGTCCTGCTCCGGCTGATCGATCAGGAACTTCTCGGACCGCACACCGTCTAGAACTGCACGGTCACCGCGGCATCGGCGCTAAGAGCAGGCAATGCGACCGAGCTGCAGCTGGGATGGCTCGGGCTCACGCATGTCATGGCGACTTGTGCGAGGGCCGTGATCGAGATCGTCGCCTGCACGTCGGTCCCCGCCGGCGGCGTCGCGCCACACGACCAGTTGCTCGCGAGATCACTGTCGAGCTAGAGGCCTATCGATCCCGAGTCTTCGCGCACAGCCACGTTCTGCGTGCAGGTCTGGCTTCCGATCGCGATCGTAAAGCTGCCACCCAGTTGATCGGTGCCGACGCCGCTCGTGAGCTCGATCCAGTCGCCGGGGTGGAGTGGTTGATCGAGAGAGGTCAACACCTCGAGCTGTCGCGGCGTGCCGATCGTGGGCGCATCGACCGCGAAGGAATCGCTTCCTTCGATCACGTCGACCCTCGCATCGTTCCTGGTCGGTGCGCCGCAGTCGATTCCGTTGACCGTCGCCGATAGCGGATGCTGAAATGTAGATCGGGTCCGCGGACGAGCCAGACGCCGAGCGCGTCGTTGCCGACGGTCAGCATGAGCCCCGAATAGACCGACCGGGGCGTTCAGCTCGGCATCGACGCGAGCAGCGACCACGCGAGCTGTTGGTGCTTCATCAGGCGCTCGGTCGCAGCGTCGAGGCTCGCACGCTCGTTTGCAGCAAGCGTCTTCTCGATCTGCGCGTAGAGCGCGTTGAGCCGAGCGGTCTCGGTGGTGCGCTTGTCCTGCGCGACGGTGGTCGGGGCGGTCGGGTTCTCGACCGGCATGAACGGGCGCTGGATCAACGCTACTTCGTCTTGGGTCAAGCCCGAGGTCAGCATCCAATCCATCAGCGGACCCTGCTTGACGTCGGCGAGCCTGATGAAGTTGTTCTGCTCCGCGACCTGTTTGACTAGCGCGTGCGCGCCCGATGCATCGATCATCGTAGCTGCGGCGCACAAGTGGCCGTCGCGATCGCGCCACACGTTCGCGATGTTCGTGGTGAACGTGT
This sequence comes from uncultured Kofleriaceae bacterium, assembly GCA_964504685.1. Classification (GTDB taxonomy): domain Bacteria; phylum Myxococcota_A; class Polyangia; order Haliangiales; family Haliangiaceae; genus JABFXX01. Next base: position 2,396 of record CAZDGY010000507.1, read on the forward strand.
TGCTCGGGAAGCTGCCGCGGCGCACGTACGCTTCGAATGCGGCGATGTTGTGAGCGCGCTCAGTCGTCAGCGCTGCGCGGATGTGGTCGCGATCGAGCACGAGCTCGAGCTCGCCTTGGTCCGGTTGGGTCGCGGCAACCGCGCCGGGCGGCTGCGCGAAGTGATGCGGTGGAGCGGTTGCGCGATCCGCGTGCGACACCGACGACAACGAGCCGAGGACAACCGTGCAGGCTAGGGCGAATCGCATCATGCGAATTGAAACGCCCGACGTGCGCGCGCGGTCTATCCGCTAAGTCCTGGGGACGGTGTTCACTTTGACAACCGGCGAGTTGACAGAGTGAACACCGTCCCCAGCTAAGTGTTCTGAATCGTGGACGACGTTGCGGAGGCGCGGTTGACAGAGTGAACACCGTCCCCGGTCAAGTAGGCATCGGGCCTACGTAAGTCGAGGCGGGGCGGATCAGCTTGCCGACCCGACGCTGCTCGATGACGTGCGCCGACCAGCCTGCGATCCGGCCGACTGCGAAGGTCGCCGAGAACTGTTCGCGCGTGATGCCGACCGCGTCGAGCAACACCGCGGTGTAGAACTCGACGTTCGCCGCGAGCGGGCGATCCGGTTTGCGCTCGCGCAGGATCTTCGCCGCCGCCGCTTCGACGCCGCGCGCGAGCGCGAGACGATCGCCGGCGAGGCCGCGGACTGCGGTCTCGAGCACCGCGGCGCGCGGATCTCGCACTCTATAGACGCGGTGGCCCATGCCCATGATGCGATGGCCCGCTGCGAGCTCGCCGAGTAACCACGCCTCGGCGCGTTCGGGTGAGCCGACCGCATCGAGCATGTCGAGCACCGGACCGGGCGCGCCGCCGTGCAGCGGACCCTTGAGCGCGCCGACCGCCGCAACGACCGCCGAAATCAAGTCGCTCGCCGTCGAGGTCACGACCCGCGCGGTGAACGTCGATGCATTCATGCCGTGATCGATCACGGTCACGAGATAGGCGTCGAGTGCGCGCGCGGCGTCGCGAGTCGGCGTCGTGCCGATCGTCATCCGCAAGTAATCGGTCGCGTGGTCGAGCGAGCGATCCGGCGCGATCGGCGCCTGGCCGGTCCGCGTGCGGTGCCACGCGGCGACGAATACCGGCGCCGCGCCGATCGCAGCGATCGCATCGCCGAGGTCATCGCCGCCCGAGCGAAGGTGAGCGAGCGCGGCGCGCAGCGCGTCCATCGCGTTCGGTGCGGCGATCGCATCGCCGAGCTGGCCGAGCGTCGCGAACGCAGCGACGCGCGCAGCGCCCAGTGCCGCGGGCAACGCAGCCGCGTCGATCAAACCGCGCCGCCCTTCGGCGGCGGGCAGGCCCCCACCATCGACATCGGCGCCGCCCGCCGCGAGCACGCGCGCTGCCGCATGCGCGAACGAGCCGGTCGTCGCGAGTTGTTCGACGTCGACGCCGGCGATGACGAGCCGCCCTCGCTCGCCATCGACGTCCGAGATCGCAGTGTGTGCAGCAACGACGCCTTCGAGCCCGGAACTAGATGCCGCGGTCGGTTCGGTCATGATCGCCTCCTAGCGACGATGTAGGGCCGAACATATGGTTGATCAACGTAGAATCGACAATCAATGTTAGGCATCTCTGCCCGCAGGCTACGCTCGTGACGTGGGCCTGTTTCACATCACGTCGCTCACTGCGTGGCAGGCGGCCCAAGACGCCGGCGAATACCGGGCGCCGTCGCTGGCGACCGAGGGTTTCATCCACCTATCGACCGACCGCCAGTGGCTGCGCACCGCGAATCGGTTCTTTCGCGGCCAGCACGCGCTCGTCTTGCTCTCGATCCGCCGCGATGCGCTCGCCGCCCCGCTCCGGTTCGAGCCCGCCGACGGTGACGAGTTTCCACACTTGTACGGTGTTCTCAACCTCGATGCGGTCGTCGAGGTATGCGCGCTGCCGGTCGCGGCCGACGGCGAGATCGGCATCCCGCCCGAGCTCGCACCGTGGCGGCAGTACTTCACGAGCTGATTTCCACCGGCCTCACGGGTCGCAGCCGCAGTTTTTCGAGGTCGGCCATCGCGCGGGCGCGCGCTTGGCGGGTTTCGCCAGGCACGCCGGTTGCTCGTATCGCCGTCATGCGCAGCATGGGGCTCGTCGCCGTCGTCACGATCACGGCCGGCAATGCGTTCGCCGACCCCGCTGGGCCTCCTGGGCTCGCGCAGACCAGCGCGCCGCCGCCAGCGGCAATCGTAGCTTCGCCGCTCGACGACATGGCGCACGCCGCCGGCTCGGAGCGCGGCCTGTTGCTCGACACGGCGATGACCGTCCCGGCCGGCAGTGTCGACGTCGGTGGCCGCTGCTGCTTCGAAGCGGGCGCAGTCGATGCGGTCGCCGGTTTGACGTCGACGACCGAGCTGTCCGCCGAAGCCGGCATGCTCGGCCTCGCGACGACGCTCGCGGTCGGGCTCAAGCAGGTGGTCGCGCACGGCCCGCGCTGGCGCGTCGCGATCGAAGGCGGCGCGCGTCAGATCAACATGTTCCAGACCGAGTTCATCAACGTTGCTCCGACCGATCCTGGGGCCTCTCAGCCGAACCTAACCGAGAATCTGCTCGGCATCGAAGAGGGCCAGCCGCTGCCGCGTTCGATCATCGAGTACTATTACAAGTCGGACAAATTGCACGATCCGTGGGTGTCGGAAGAACACATCACGGCGTTCGGATGGGCGAGCCCGCAGGATTTGGACGACATCGTCAATCTCACCATCCGCATCAACGATTTTCTCAGCGGGCTGTTCCTCGGCGTCGGCATCAAGCTGATCGATTTCAAGATCGAGTTCGGCCGCCTGTGGGAAAACGAATTCATGCGCGTGGTGCTGGCCGACGAGATCAGCCC
>CAZDGY010000508.1:0-5256 GCA_964504685.1 uncultured Kofleriaceae bacterium
GTCAGACAGATGGTGGCAAACCCGCGCGTGCGCTTCGAACCGCCCCGCCCTTGAAGAAGCTGCGCATCATGCGCACGCTCAACGCAAGGCACGTGCCGCAAGTCGGTGAATGCAACTACGGGCAGTTGAAACCGGTGCAGCCGGCAACTCGAGGAGCCGGCTCGATGACTCACCGGCGACAACGTTTGATGAACGACGTTACATCAAGATTTCCGCGCCGATTGGCCACGCAAAACCGAGTTGCCTTCGAACAACTCCGCTTGGTCGAAGCGCGCCGGTGCTTCGAGATCGCTCGCGGCGAGCCGTCCGGTCTGACCGAAGAACGAGATCGGATTCGACCACACGATCGTCTCGATCTCGGGTTCAGCAATCCCGGCCGCTCGCATCGCCGCGACGGTCTTCGGCACCTTGAGGGGATCGCTCACGCCCCAATCGGCGGCGCTGTTCACGATGATCCGCGCTGCGCCGTACTTCTTGACGAGCGCTGCCATCCGCGGCTCGTCCATCTTCGTGTTCGGGTAGATCGAATGGCCGGCCCAGCAACCCGTCGCGAGCACGAGCGGCAGCGTCTCTTCATTATTGTGGTCGATGAGCACGCGCTCTTCCGGGAAGTTCTGCTCGCGCACCGCCGCGATCGTGCGCTCGGTGCCGCGCTTCTTGTCGCGGTGCGGGGTGTGGATCAGCACGGGTAGGTCGAACTTGCGGGCGAGCTCGATCTGCGCGGCGAAGTATTTGTCTTCTGCGGCGGTCTGATCGTCGTAGCCGATCTCGCCGACCGCGACGACTCCGTCTTTGCCGAGGTAGTGCGCACACAGCTCGATCACGCCATCGGCGACCGCAGGGTTGTTCGCTTCTTTGGGATTGAGCCCGATCGTACAGAAGTGCGCGATGCCGAACTGGCTCGCGCGGAACCGCTCCCAGCCGATCAGCGCCTGGAAGTAGTCGTCGAACGTGCCGACATGCGTGCGCGGCTGACCGAGCCAGAACGCGGGCTCGACGATCGCGGCGATGCCCGCGGCGGCCATCGCCTCGTAGTCGTCGGTCGTGCGGCTCGTCATGTGGATGTGCGGATCGAATAGCTTCATGGCGCAGCTCCCTTTATCGCGAGATCGAGATCAGCGGGCACCGGTCGTCCGGCGGCGCGACGCTCGGCCGCGAAGTCGGTAGCCATCCGAGCGAGCTCGGCATTGCGTCGTGCATCGAGGCCGAAGATCCGGGCGAGCGCGACGTCGTTGAACGCGGCCTTCAGCACGAGCTGATTGAAGGCGAGCTCGGGGAAGTGCTCGGCCGGGTACGGGTTGTCGCACGCGATCGCTTCGAACACGGTGAGTACGTTCGCGCGACACGCCTCGATCGCGAGCGCCGCGAATTGCGCGGGCTCGGGCAAGAGCGGCAACGCCTTCAACACGGCCTGGCGCTCGCGATTGTCGCCGTGGGCCCATAGCTCGCCGGGTTGCAGCCGAGGGAACGCGCGAACGAGCAGCGCGACGCGACCGAGCTCGTCGCTGCCCCACGTGCCGCGCCCTGCGATCACAAGGGGCGCCTTACCGAGCGCGCGAGCGGCGCCGGAGAATGCGGAGAGCAGCGCCGTCTTGTCGGTCAGTACCAGCGCGCCGAGCCAGGTCTTTACGGCGGCGGGTAGCGCGTCGTCGAGCACGCTCGCGCTATAGCACGAGCACGGTTAGGCCCGAGCACGCGGGCGATAGCGTCGCAGGTAGTCGACGAGATCGTCGAGCTGGGTCTTGATGACGCCCTGCGCAGGCGCGTGATCGGCCATCGCATCGATCCACAACGCGGTCTCGAGCGGATCGGTGATCAACATGGGAACGGGAGCATCGAACGGAGGCACATACTATAAATCGGCCGGTGGCGCCTAATATGTATCGGCAACCGTCCGATCGCTCGCGGTGCGATCGAGTCGGGCTCAGCTCGCGGGCGGGGCGACGTTCACCGGCGACAGGACTCCGGATCGGATCCAAACGACACCGGCGCCGCCACCGCCACCGCCGCCGCCATCACCGCTGCCACCGTCGATGCCGTTCACGCCGAACAAGACCGCGCCGAACGAGCCGGTGCCGCCGTCACCTCCGTTGCCGCCACCCGTTCCACCGGGCGCGGGCATCGCGGGCCCCGCCGACACCCCGCCAGGATTGCCATCGGTGACGCTGCCACAGCCCTCGCCGCCCCCGCCGCCGTTCGCGAAGATGTTGCCGTTGCCCATCAGCTGAGGTGCGTCGAGCCCGATCAAGCCGCCGGCGCCAGCGCCACCGCCGCCGGCGTTGTCACCCATGGTCGAGCCGCCACCCGCACCGCCAGACGCGTCGATCGAGCCATCGATCTGGATCTTCGTCGTTGCGATGATCCACACCGCGCCGCCGCCGGCGCCACCTGCGCCCGCGCCCATGCCGGCCCCCGCTCCGCCCGGACATCCGCCTGCGAGCGTCGTGAACCCTCCCGGTGCCGCCGCGATCCCGCCGTTCCCGCCACTCGAGCCTCTGCCGCCGTTGCCGCCGACCCCGCCATAGCTGCCCGCGAACCCGCCGCCCGACGTGCCGCCGCCGCTATCCGCCGGTGTGCCTCCACCGCACGTCAACTGAGTCCCGGCGCCCAGCGCGTCGTCATGGCTCGACACATCGATCTTGCCGGCACCGCCGATCATCACGCCACCATCGGTGGCCACGACCGCGAGCGGCCGTTGGCCCGTTGCGGTGAGATTCATCGGGATATTCACTGCGGTGCCGAGCAAGAGGCAGACATCGGGTGATGACGTGTAGGCCGACGCCGGCGCGCACTGCGACGAGCTGTCGGTCTGGATCGTTCCGTTCGGGACCATCAGCATCACCGTCGGCTGGGCGAGCACACAGATCTGAAAGCCGGTTCCGACGATCGTGCCCTCGCACGGGGCCTTGATCACGTCGATCGGTGGGGCATCGAACAACGGCGTGTCGATCGGCCCTCGCGGTGCATCGATGGCGCTCTGCGGTTCGGTGAACGAACAGCCGGCGCACAGCGCGATCGCATACGTGATCGCTCGCATGCCGGTGACTGTACCGCCATCGTCGCCGCGGGAGCAGCCCAATCCACCGTCTCTGTGGGGTCTAGCACGTCGGGCCGATTGGAAACCAACCTTGCAAGTTTGCGTTCCATTCGCTAAGCTGTTCTCGTGACCCGCGCCGAGCACGCCGCCGAGCAACTTCGCCTCGTGGTCGGAGCGATCGTCCGCCGCGTGCGCGCCGAATCGACTGGCCAAGGGCTGTCTTGGCCGCAGATGTCGGTGCTGCGTCGGCTCGAGGACGGCGGCGAGATGACGACCGCGGATCTCGCACGGGCGAACCACGTGACGCCGCAATCGATGGGATCGCTCGTCGCCGAGCTCGAAGCAGCCGGCATGGTCGCCCGCAGCGACGATCGAACCGACGGCCGACGCCGCCTCGTGTCGATGACTCGCGCCGGCAGTCGCGTGCTCGCGGACGGTCGCGCCGCGCGGCAGAGTTGGCTCGCCCGCGCGATCGACAAGGAGCTCGATGGCGACGAGCAACGCTCGCTGTTGACCGCGCTCGAGCTGTTGCAAAGGATCGCCGCGGCGTGACGATGACCAAGGAGTAACGATGCCGATCACCACCCTCGATCCCACCACCGCGCTCGTCGTCATCGACCTCCAGCTCGGCATCCTCGCGTTGCCCACCGTGCACCCGATCCCCGACGTCGTTGCAAACGCCGCCGCGCTCGCGAACGCGTTTCGCCGCCGCGAGCTGCCGGTCGTGCTCGTCACCGCGGCCGGTCGAGCGCCCGGTCGGATCGAGGAAAAGGCGCCGGCGTTCACGCCCGCAGCGAACTGGATGGAGCTCGCGCCCGAGCTCGACCGGCAGCCGACCGATGTCCTCGTGACCAAGTACACGTGGGGCGCGTTCTACGGCACGCCGCTCGACTTGCAGCTGCGCCGGCGCGGGGTCACGCAGATCGTGTTGTGCGGAGTCGCGACGTCAGCGGGCGTCGAGTCCACCGCGCGCGCCGCGCACGAGCATGGCTATCACCTGACGCTCGTCGTCGATGCGATGACCGACATGGTGCTCGAGAGGCATCGCCACAGCGTCGAGCGGATCTTCCCGCGCATCGGCGAGACCGGGACGACCGCCGACGTGCTTGCGAAGCTGGAGTCATGACCCCACCTCGCAAGTTGCGGCTCGGTCGCGCGCTGCGCCATCGCAACTACCGGCTGTTCTTCCTCGGTCAAGGGACGTCACTCGTCGGAACGTGGCTGACCCGATTCGCGATCGGCTACGAGACGTTTGCGCTGTCGCACTCCGCGTTCCAGCTCGGACTCGTCGCGTTCTTTAGCCAGGCGCCGACCGCACTGATCGCGCCCGTCGCGGGCGTGCTCGTCGATCGCTGGGACCGCCACCGCACCCTGATCGTCACGCAGATCGCGGCGATGTTGCAATCGGCCGCGCTCGCCGTGTTCGCGCTGACCTCGATCACGGTGTGGCACCTGATGGTCCTCGGCGCGGTGCAAGCGGTGATCAACGCGTTCGACATGCCGGCGCGGCAATCGTTCTTGCGCCAGATGGTCGACGATCGCGCGGATCTGCCGAATGCGATCGCGCTCAACTCGTCGATGGTCAACGGCGCCCGATTGTTCGGCCCGATCCTCGCGGCGGTGATCGTCGATCTCGTCGGGATCGGTTGGTGCTTCGCGATCGATGCATTCAGTTACCTCGCCGTGATCGGATCGCTGGTCGCGATGAAGGTCGCGAAGCAGCCGGCTCGCATCCGCGGCGGCCGCGTCCGCGACGAGCTCCTCGATGGTTTGCGCTATGTCCGTGGCGTTCCGATGGTTCGATCGCTGCTGTTGTTGCTCGCCGCGACGAGCGTGCTCGGCGGCGCTTACATCTCGATGCTGCCGGCGGTCGCGGCGCAGATGCACGGCGGCCCCCACGCGCTCGGCTGGCTGATGGGCGCAGGCGGTGCAGGCGCGCTGGTCGGCACGCTGTTCCTCGCGAGCCGCGAGACCGTGAATGGGCTGACCGGCGTCGTCGCGAACTGTTGCCTTGGCTTGAGCCTCGGCTTGATCGCGCTCGAGGCCGCGCCGGCGGTATGGGCAGCGTTGCCGATCCTGTTCGTCGTCGGCATGGCGTTGATGGTGCAATGGGCGTCGACCAACACGCTGGTGCAGACACTCGTCGTCGATGACAAGCTCGGACGCGTGATGAGCTTGTACGCCGTCGCATTCTTCGCCGGCGCGCCGGTCTGGGCGCT
>CAZDGY010000509.1:0-5254 GCA_964504685.1 uncultured Kofleriaceae bacterium
AGCGTCGCGCGAGGGCACCGTGTGGTGTCACCGCGCCTTCGAGCGGCTGCGCCGACGTCGCGACCATCCCGAGCGTGAACACGTCGCCGCGCGCGCGCGCGTTCGATTGCTCGGCCCGCGCGACCTTCGCGACGACGAGGAGGGCTTGGCCAGCGCCGAGCCGCGGCAACGTCGCCGGTACGATCTCGAGTGGCTTGAGTGCGCCCCAGCTCACCGCGATCGGGGTCGGCGGCGACGCGGCATCCGCGATCACGTCGCGCGCGAGTGAGGTCAAGTCATCCCCGATCGCCGCGAACCTCGCGGTGCCGCCGCTCGCGTTCGCGATCGCGACGAGCAACGAGCGATTCGGCGCCGGCCCGACGCCGATGACGTGAATCGGTGCGCCGACCTTGGCCGCCGCCGCGATCGCCGCACGATCGTCGGCGACCAGGCCATCGGTGACGATGATGATCGGCCCGCTCGACGAATGTAGCGTGCCGAGCACGCGCGTCAGATCGAACACGCCACCGCTGCGCTCCCACCGTTCGTCGAGGGTGCGCGCGATCTGGCCGGGCGGCGCGGAGTCGCGCTGCTCGCTACCGACGACCGCGACCCGATCTGCAGGCCCGAGCGCGCCGAGCACGGCGCGCACCATTGGATGTGCGATCGCATCGGTGTCACCGCGCATCGTCGATGCGCGATCGAGCACGAGCGTGCACGCGAGCGAGCCGATGCGCGGTGTCGCCGGGGGCGCACTCAGCAGGACTGCGGCATAGCCCGCATCGGCGTCTTGCTCGACCCAGCCGGTTTCGGGCATACGCGAGCGCCAGCGAATCAGCACATCGTGATCGCTATTCGGGTCGACGAGCGTGAAGTGATGCGTATCGACCGCGTCGAGCCTGTGACTCGAGCTCGCGACATCGGACACGTCGTCGGCCAGCTCGAGCGCGATCTCGGTCTTGCCGCCCGCACCTATCCCCCCGGTCGGCGTGACGCGCGATGCATCGGGCGCGCGATCGGTGTCCGGCGAATGGCCGGTGCCGACCGTCGGTCGACCGCTCGCCGAGCCCGCGACATAGCGAGGCGCGATCACGAGCGGCAATGCGAGCTCCCACGATCCGTCGTGGTACGTCGCAACGCTGTCGTAGCGCAGCGTGACCTCGACCGTGCCGTGCGCGGGAATCGCCGACACCGCTTGGGTGAACACGTCGGGCCGGTCTTGATCGAGGATCCCGGCACCGACACCGGCGGCGACCGCCTGTTCGTAGCGCTTGACCGCGGCATCGCGCGTGACGATCGCGGCGTGAACCGTGCGCGTGCCGTAGCGGATCGCCATCGCCGATACCGCCGCGTCTGCCGGCAGCGGGAAGATGTACGTCGCTTCGACCACGCGATCGGTGTCGTTGCGATAGCGCTGGGTCACGACGGTCTCCACGATCGGCCCGCGGACGACGACCTCGAGCCTGCTGTCGAGCATCGCGAGCGACTGCGCGCTCGCCGTGTACATGCCGAGGTGACGCGGCAACGTCACCGCGTCGGCGCGCGTCGCGACCGAGAGCAACGCGATCGCGAACGCAAGCTGCCGCCGCACCGTGACACCTTACACGCTCGACGGCTTGGCTCGATCTAACGCGCGAACCCGCCTTGGTATTTCCGTGTCTGTCGCCGTGTCGCCCGGCCCACGCCATCGGCCAAGTGACCGTCTTCGCACGGGCCGGCTTTAGGCACTACCGCTGCAGTTGCATCCGCAATGCGGCTGCGCCCAGTCCCCTTCGCGTTCTCGCTCGCCCTCGTCTCTAGCTGCGGCTCCAAACCGCCGCACGACCTGCGCGTGATGTCCTACGCGCCGACCGGGCCGACCGAGCGCGATGAGCCGGTCGAGCTCCACTTCGACAAGCCCGCGGTGACCGAGGCGATGGTCGGCAAGCCCGCCGTGCCGGGCTCGGTCCGGATCGTGCCGGAGCTCGCATGGAAGGGCTTCTGGCAAGACCGCCAGACGCTCGTGCTCGAACCGACCCAGCCGCTCGCGCCGTCGACGCGTTACAGCGTCTCGCTCGCCGGCGAGCTCGCGACCCGGACCGCGGACTTCGGGTTCTCGTTCGTCAATCGCCCGCTGGCGGTCGAGGGTGTGTGGGGCGTCGATCCCGATTCGATCGCGCCCGATGGTGACGTGCCCGTGTCGTTCAACCAACCGGTCCGACCGGCGGACGCGGCCGCGCACTGCAAGCTGACCGGCTCGCACGGCGAGATCGCGCTCGCGGCACCACCGAACGATCACGACGCGGCGGCGAACGTCACGCTGCATCCGGTGAGCAAGCTGTCGCCCGGGACCGCGTACACGCTCGCCTGCACCGGCCTTATCGGCGCCGGCGGCAACACCCCGCTCGCTCAGCCGTACGCGCTCGCGATTCACGCGCGACCTCTGCTCGCGGTGACCACGATCTCGCCACAAGGCACCGATGTCTCCGCCGATGAGGTCACGCTGACGTTTGCGTTCTCGACTCCGGTCGCGCTCGACGCCGCCCGTAAAGCGGTGTCAGCGAAACCGGCGATCGCAGGGCTCGATCGCGGCTCGCTATCGAGCGACGGCACCGAGTACTCGGTCACCGCGGACCTCGAGACCGAGACCGACTACAGCGTGAAGCTCGCCGGTCTCGTCGATCGCTTTGGCCAGAAGCTCGACAAGCCGGTCACGGCGACGTTCCACACCGGCAACGCGCAACCGCGGCTGTCGATAGAGCGCGGCATCTTCACGCTCGAGGCGAGCGCGAAAGGCTATCCGGTGTGGTCGCGCAACGTCCACAAGATGGAGATCGAGTGCGCGACGATTCCGAAGGATCGGATCACACAGCTCCTGACCACCGACATGAACTACGACCCGTGGGGCGGCAACGATGACGACAAGCCGCTCGATTGGCGCGCGATCAAAGCGAAGCCGAAGACCAAGCAGATTGTCGAGACCGCGAAAAACAAGTGGGTGCTCTCCGAAGTCGATCTCGGGGCGACGTGCGGCGCGACCTCAGGCAAGCGCGGCGTCTATCTCGCAGAGGTTCACTCCGACGAGGTCCATCCGGACGATTCGCGCCCGTGGTTGTCGGCGCGGCGCAATCGCGTGCTCGCGAACGTCACCGACCTCGGCGTGCTGATCAAAGTCGGCCCCGCGTCCGGCATCGTGTGGGTGACGTCGTTGTCGACCGGCTTGCCGGTCGAAGGCGCGACGGTCGCGGTCCAGACGCCGCAAGGCAAGCCGGTGTTCGACGGCACGACTGATCGCGATGGCATCGTCAAGGTGCCGGGCAGCGCGCTGTTAAAGCAGCAACCCGCGACCGGCGCCGCGCCCGATCCGGAAGCCGGCGAGGATTGGGACAGCTATCGCTCGCAGCGGTTGATCGCGACGGTCGAGAAAGCGGACGACCTCGCGATCGTCGACGGCAACTGGGCAAACGGGATCCAAGTCTGGAACTTCGGATTGCCCGAGGATCGCGGCGGCGGCGTGACCCGCGTGCGCGGCTTCATCGAGAGCGACCGCGGTTTGTATCGCGCCGGCGAACAGGTCCAATTCAAAGGCATCGTGCGCGAGATCGCGGGTGGCGCACCGCCGCGGATCCCCGGCAAACCGGCGGTCGCGATCGAAGTGCAGGACAGCCGCGGCCAGGTCGTGCTGACCACGAAGACAAAGCTGTCGAGCTTCGGCGGCTTTGCCTTCGACCTGCAGCTCGCGGAGGATGCAGCGCTCGGCGATTACTACGTCGCGGCGACCGTCGCCGGCCAGGTGTTCCGCGAGCGGTTCGAGGTCCAAGAATTTCGGCCCGCCGCGTTCGAGGTCGGGCTCGCGCAAGCCGGCAAGAAGCCGAAACCGATCCGCCCCGGCGAGCGCATGGCGTTCGATCTCGATGCCACGTACCTGTTCGGCGCGCCGGTCGCCTCCGCGAAGGTCGAGTGGAGCGTGCGCAAGCGCAAGCACGTCGTGACGTTCCCCGGATTCGAGGACTACTCGTTCTCGGCCGACCCGCGCGACGGTTGGTGGTGGTCGCGTCACGAGGAGTACGGCGAGCTCGTGTCCGACGAATCGGGCACGACAGACGACCGCGGTCACCTCGAGCTTGCAGCACGCGACGCGACGCCGTCGAAGACCGGGCCGACCGACTACATCGTCTCGGCGACGGTGACCGATCCGACCGATCAGTCGTCGAGTAAGTCCGCGATCGTCACCGCGCATCCGACGTCGCTGTACATCGGCATGCATGCGAACGAGATGGTCCAGGCGGTCGGCATGCCGTTCGGCGTCAACCTCGTCGCGTTCCAGCCGGACGGCACGCGCACCGCGACGAAGCTGCACTTATCGTTCATCCGCACCGCAAACACCTGCGGCTGGAATGCGATCGGCATCCGCAGCTACGAGAGCTGCACCGCAACCGACACGACGATGATCGAGCGCGACGTCGATGTCGCCGCCGGCGGCTCGCACACCGAGCGGATCTATCCGACCGAGCCCGGCGACTACGTCGTCAAGGCGGAAGGCAAAGACGACGCCGGTCGCGCGGTCATCACCGAGAGCGAGATCTGGGTGATCGGCAAAGGCGAAGCGTTCTGGAGCGGCGACGAGGGCGACCGGATGACGTTGATCGCGAGCAAGCCGACCTATCAGATCGGCGATACCGCGCGGCTCGTCGCGCAAGCGAACCTGCCGCACCCGACCGCGCTCGTCACGATCGAGCGAGACGGCGTCCTCGACGCGCGGGTCGTCAAGATGACTTCGGCCGGCGAAGGCGTCGAGGTGCCGATCACCGAAGGGTTCGCGCCGAACGTGTTCGCGAGCGTCGCGTTGGTCAGTGGCCGCGACGGCGACGGCGATGCGCATCGCCCGAAGTTCAAGATGGGCGTCGTCGAGCTCGCGGTGTCGAGCGCGAAGCAGGAGCTCGCCGTCGACGTCTCGATCGCGAACGACCATGTCGAGCCGGGCCAGAAAGTCACCGGCAAGATCCACGTCAGCCGCGACGGCAAGCCGGTCAAAGCCGAGGTCGCGGTGTCCGCGGCGGATGAAGGCGTGCTCCAGCTGATCGCGTACGCGACGCCGAATCCTATGAAGACGTTCTATGCCGCGTATGGCCTCGGCGTCGACTCGGCGACGAGTTGGAACCGGCTCGCGCGCCTCGCCGATCCGCAAGCCGGCGATCCCGATCAAGGCGGCGACATGCGCGCGCGCGGCGGTCAGAAGGTGCGATCGAAGTTCGTCGCGTCGGCGTTCTGGGCTCCGATGCTCGTGACCGACGAG